>JAFAKL010000044.1 GCA_019235445.1 Verrucomicrobiota bacterium
TAGTTTAGCGCTAGGTCTGATGATTCGAAGATCCTTTTCCTCAAACTTCCTGCTCCCGGACTGTTACCTCGTTTTGCTGATCTGCACTGGACTTTTGCTTTGTCTGGCCAACTGTACTCTGACATTTCTTGCGCCGCGGTTCACCCCCTCAGTGGCAATCTTGTTCCAGATCGCGTGTTGTATTGCGCTCGGAGAACATGCACAAACAGGTTGCCGGTCTGGACAGGGCAACGGGCGTCCTGGGAGTAAGGGGGTTGCCTAGGGCGCAGTCTCATTTGGCGCTTGCAATGTAAGGACGTATCTCCAAGCTCTTCTTTTTAAAGAACTGCATCACAGTCACAGCGAAATCCGGTGACTTAGACTTCACATTGTATGTTCCTGGCCGATTGATATAAGTATTCGCCACTCGACCTTGCGGTGGAGAAAACCAGATCATGGCGTCGCCGTTTAACAAGCCGGAATTCCACGAACGACGCCGACTTTCGATGCAGACAGGATAGTTTTCGTAATCGTGCTTCAGAGCGCTGATGCGCGGCGGTACAGCTAGCACTATGGTCACGAAGACAAATGCTGCTGCCAGCCATTCCAATTTTGACAGGTTACATACCGTCCGATGGAAACTACAAGACAACGTTGCCGCGGTGGCGATGAAAAGGATAATTAGACATTGTCGCAGTTCGTGATGTCTGTCATTGGAAGGTCCGCCAAACCCGTAGTAGCATGCTGCTACAGAAAAATAGATGGTAGCCGCAAGCGCTATGGCCAAGACAACCATAGGTTGCCTCCGAGGTACCTTCATGCCGCTGGAGAGCCAGCAATATCGAAGCGCGAGCAAAAAGCACCCTTTCAATAGCAGTCCCAAAAGGATACTTCGAGTGCTTAAGCGCTGACCCGTTACCAGACACTCTTTAAACGTCTGCCCTACCGCGGCCTTCAGGCTAAGGAGAAGATGGTGATACTCCGGATTACGAAATAACGGATCCTGGTTTTGGACACGGTTCTGCAGCAAGAGCAAAAAGACGCCAATTCCTACGAGAGACGGAATGAGGAACCAGAGGACCTTCTGCCGTCGACAGGTATCGCGAATCGCATGCACTGCCATTTGGGCCAAAGAGAGGCAGCTAAAAACAATGACGAAAAAAGCTCCAGTTTCTGAGCTACCAGCTGCGATGATGAGCGAGAACGAAGTTATCACACGTCCCAGGAAGTTTTCTGTCAGACTGAACGCGAGTTGCAGAAAGCACAGAGTCGTCGCACTGAGGGTAGTCAGATAAGCGGCGGCCCCCATTGGCCAGTAAAACAATTGGCCAGGGCTGTGGCCCAAAAGGAAAAGTGCAATCGTGGTGAAGGCGAAAAGGGAGAGGAAGAGAGATCCTTGCGAATTCTTGAGAGACGTTTTACGGATCTGAAGGAAAGAAATCAATGGCGCTGAGATCAGCGTCAACCAGACTGAGCCAAGAAAGAGACCAATCAGCGGTTTGTGTGTCCAGTTCACCAGATACGCGTAGCACCAAATCAATAGCTCGGAGATCGGCCGCGGGCTCCATCCAATCAAGCGATGGACAAAGCCGGTCCATCCGTAATCCCGGTACAAAGCGATAACACTAAACTCATCCAACGCCCATTGGCCGAGGTCAACCAAACCGAAGTGTAACGCGATGACGGCGAGCAGTATCACCAATGACAGGAGAGCTAACAGCCTTCGCGCAGGCTTCTCGATGGAATGGAAATCTATCACCTCCGAAGCGAGATCGCTTTTTTCATGAGTTTGAACTATGGTGGATGCTCATCCGTACAGGTTGAATGATCAATACCGAATTGGTTTCCCGAGCAAATCTTTTGCCTTGCGAGATCGACGGCGGGTTTCAGGCAATGAAAACTTTTAGCCTATTGACGCGATAAAGTTTAATCGATGGAAACTCCGACATTCGAGACTGAAGTGCGGGTCATGTTTTTCGACACTGATGCGGGCGGCGTCGTACATAATATTGCTTACCTGCGATTTATAGAAACGAATCGATCGTTCCTGGCCGAGAAACTTGGGTGGCCGCTGCAGGAAATGTTGAATCACGGCGATTGCCCGGTGGTGGTGCGAACGGAAATTGATTATCGGCGTCCCGCCCGTTTGTGGGATGCGCTGCTGGTTCACGGTGAACTCTCGCAGTTCGAGCGGAGTCGTTTCTGGTGCGCCTTCACCATTACCCGACCAAGCGACGGCGCGATTATCGTGACCTGCCGGCAGCAGCTGGTCGTCGTACGACTACCGGAATTGAAGGCACAGCGATTGCCGAGTCACTGGCAAACCGACTTTGGCCATTTAGCGAAGTTAGACCTTAAGGCGCAATGGCGCGAAGATAAGCGCATTTAGGATAAGAGCGTAGCCTGTCTCGGAGGGAAAGCATCCTGTCCTGGAGGGACCAACCGAAAGTAGCTTGGCACGAAGTGCCTGGAAACAAGAGAAAAGTGGAACCCGTCCCGGAGGCACGGTTGATCTGCTCACGCGTCCAAGAGAGACCGAGGAAAGGAGCATGACACATTCGGAGCAAACCTTGATCAACCGTCCCGACGGGACTAGACGCATCTTTTTTCTTTTTCCTGGCACTTCGTGCCAGGCTACCCTCGTTTTAATCCCTCCGGGATAAATGCGTCACGGCACCTCCCTGCTCCTATCTGAGCGTGACAACAACATAGGAAGATTATGTCCAGATGAGCTTACGCCCCTTCCGGGCGGACTGTTTCCTTGGATGTTTCCGGAGTTGAAACCCCGGGCTGAATCCTGGAGTCCCTTCGGGGCAAAAGAACCGTCTCAAACCCTCTTATCTTAACGCCATTCGACCTTTAGGCGTAATAAATGCAAAAACCGATTCGAAAAGTCCATGGCGCCCTCTAGCAATTCTTTTCCGAAATAGCTTAACGTAACATCTCGGCAAGCCACCATGAGCATGATGCTGAGCACCGAGAAATTAACGAGGTAGATGACCATCATCGAAAAAAAGGTGCCGTGCTCGATCAGGTCTGTCTGGCCGTTCCATAACATCCAGATCGCGAAGGTGACATGAAAACTCCAGGTGAAGCCAACCAGGCCGAAGAGCCAGCATCTATACGGTTCCAGATCAACGAAAACGCCGAGGCCCCCGTACAAGAGCAGGACGAGGATACTGTAGAGCGGGAAAAAATACGGTGCCAAGGAGATCCAGAAATTATTCGTATCGGTGACGACATAGCCGCCGGTTCTGCTGACATGGAACTGACGTACTTTACCTCCCATTAACCAGGTCCAGATGGCGTGTGTGAGTTCATGGCCAAAAACATACAATAACATAGGCCTGGGCAGTCCAAAGAAAGTGATAATCCAAAGCAGTGTACCTAACGAGAAAAACCAGAATTCCTCTGATGCCCAGAAGCGATGTTGCACCGCCGCGGTGGAAAAGCTGCTGAAGAACGCGCGAGTTATTATCCAGGAGGGAGGAATCAGGAAGACCGCGATGAGCTGCTTTAGCCAGCGAACAGGAACAACCCATTCTGTTTGAGCCGGTTCTTTATTCGCTCCTAGCCCGGTTCTTAGTCTGCCTCGTCGTTTCTTGACCGTAGATCCCACTGCCTTAGCAACTTACCAGAGAGCGCGAAAATGTGACAAGTCAAAGCACGAGAGGGGTCTCACTCGCGCCTAGCATGCAAACGGTTTTGAAGCCAACGGTATGCCTCCCACTTATGAGACGATGCACTAACTAGGCCCGACCCATGTAGGCTCCGGTTCGAGTGTCCACCCGGATGACCTCACCTTCCTTAATGAATAGAGGGACCTGGATGGTTTTGCCGGTCTCGAGTTTCGCCGGTTTCTGCACATTATTCGCGCTATCGCCTCGGATCCCCTCGGCAGATTCAATCACTTTCAACTCCACCGAAGAAGGCAGCTCGACCTCAACCGCCTTTCCTTCCGCATACAGCACATCGACCTTCAAATTTTCGGTCAAATAGCTTGCGGCTTCATTGATGAGCTCGGCCGGAAACGTTTCCGTTTCGTAGCTCTCGGGATCCATGAATACATATCCATCCTGATCCTTGTAACTGTATTCAAGTTTGCGCCGATTCACGTCAACCAACTCGACAGTCTCGGTCGAACTGAACCGCACATTACTGGACTTTCCCGAGCGGATACTTCTGAGTGTCGCCTGGACAAAGGCTCGAAGATTTCCGGGTGTGCGGTGTTGGACATCCAGTACGATGGCGATGTCTCCGTGGTACCGAATGGCCATCCCTTTCCTGAGATCATTTGCTGCTGCCATAAAGAGGTGTCAGGTGCCGGTGCCAATAAAGCAGGTCAGCCGATCTGCTTTTTTTCCGCACCTCTGCAACCAGGGTTACTCATCACAGAAGCTTCAGTTTCGTCAAATCCTGAGAATCGACAATGCCGACGGGCTCATAATTTTCATTCACGACGATCAGGTCATCGATCCGATGCTGATCGAGGACGTTCAATACTTCAACCGCAAGTTTCTGGGCCTGGATGGTAATCGGATGCCGGACCATGTACTGTTCCACGGGATTGGAAACCATGGCAGGTTCTTTCTCGAACGCTCGGACAAAATCTCCATGGGTGAAGATGCCGGCCAATTGCCCCGAGGGGCTGGTGATGACTGCAACGCCGGCCCGATGTTCGTTCATGGAATGCAGGACGGCCAGAATCGGAGTCTGCGGTGAAACGATGGGCATTCGTGCCGCACCGCGCATGATGTCGCGCACCCGCTGCAGGAGATAACGTCCTAACCGCCCGCCGGGATGAATTTTCAGCAAATCATCTTCCCCGAAGCCGCGCATTTCGAGAAGCACCATGGCCAAGGCATCACCCAAGGCGAGCATGACGGTCGTACTGGAGGTAGGGGCGAGATTCAGGGGGCAAGCTTCTTTTTGCACCGAGCAATCGAGGATGATTTCGCTATTTCTGGCCAGCGTAGAGGCCGGGTCGCCGGTCATGCAGATGATCCGGATATCAAAGCGTTTCAGGGCCGGGAGAATGTTCAGCAATTCCGCGGTTTCACCGCTGTAACTAGCGGCGATAACCACATCTCCGTCCGCCACAATCCCGAGGTCACCGTGCATAGCGTTGACCGGATTCAGAACAAAGGCGGGCGAGCCCGTGCTGGTGAGCGTTGCCGCAATTTTTTCGACGATCTGGCCCGATTTTCCTACCCCGACCACAATTACCTTACGGCCGGCCTGCACGGTTTCGAGCATGAGTCGCACTGCCTGGCCGAACCGCTCGTCCAATCGCTCAGCAAGTCGCTGCAGCTCGGAAATCTCAATCTGTAAAACCCGTCGTGCTTTCTGAAGATAGTCCATTGAAGAATGATTACGGACTCTACATGGAGGGGAACAGGAAGTCACGGAGTCAGGAAGTGAGAAGAGGAGTTCAGGAGGAAAAGCCGGCATGGCGGGTGAAAAGCAACTTTTTGGGGTGGAGAGACAGGGCACTGAATAGCGCCGGTCAAAGATCGCAAACGACGACGAGGACGAGAACGATCTTGGAGTCGAGGACTTCCCCCCTCGTGCGCGTGCTCGTCGTCGTTTTCGTTCTCCGACTTTGGCCTGGGATTGGGCCCCGGTCCAGCCGACAGGGTAACTCAAGATTAAACTAAATCGAGCGCGAAGGCCGCAGGTTCTGGGGGGAGGGAGACACAAAGAGGACAACCGCTCTACGCGAGCATTCCTCTCAGGATCCCCAGGTTAACGACGTCTTCTCTTAGATCCTCATTCTTTGGAGTTTCAAGAACCTTCGGAAGCGCGCTGAATTCTTCCGAGCGCATGATTTCGCAAAACGGCGCCAGTCCGATCTTACCTTTCCCGATATGCTCATGACGATCCACTCGGGAACCGAGGGGTGTCTTGGAATCGTTCAAATGCCAGGCCGCGAGACGGTCGCGGCCGATGATTCGATCGAATGTCTTGACCACATTCCAAAATCCTTCAGCGGTGGAGATATCGAATCCGGCCTCAAACAGGTGTGCGGTATCGAGACAAGTCGTGAGACGTTCCGGGAACTTTGATTGTTCAATGATGATCGCCAGGTGTTCGAACGTATGACCAAGAGAAGTTCCCTGTCCGGCGGTGATTTCGAGCGCGATGCGGCATTTGCCATGGTGCGACGCGGTAAACGCAGCATCCAGACTTGAGACAATCCGCCGAAAACCTGCTTCCTCGCCGTCTCCCATGTGGGCTCCCGGGTGCAGGACGATGAACGGGAGACCGAGCTGGTCCGCCCTGATAAGCTCGTCGCTGAGGGCATGGATCGATCTCTTCCGGAAATCCGGGTTATTCGCGCCTGGATTAATAAGGTAGCTCGCGTGCCCGAAAACGAGTTCCGGCGGATCCGGATGCTTCCGGTAGGCCTCCAGTTCGGCTTCGGCAAAGGGTTTAGCGGCCCATTGCATATTATTTTTCACGAATATCTGGATAGCGGTACAGCCAATCGATCGACCACGTTCAAGCGCTTTGGATGGTCCGCCCGCGATCGACATGTGCGCTCCGAGCAATGGAGAAGAGGGATGGGCTATGACTGTTTTGCGGCGCGCTGCGGCTCCAGTCTTTCGAGGCATATAGTTTCCTTTTAAAGTGACAAGCCACAGATTTTGCCGATCGGAGGAGGGTACATGGTTTTAACATCTACTCACTTCGGCACGCGGGACATCACTTGCCAGATCGGTTCCTGAATCTTGCCACGGCCGCGCACATAAGATAAGCCGTTGTCCACATTGCCGCTGAGGTCGACGAGGTCTCGCAGTAGAGACAGAGACCCGTCGAGACGCATCTCGTGGGGACCGGAAACGAGTTGGAGAGAAATTATTTGCAGGGATATCGTGTCTAGTTTGAACTTCAGGCTGGAGGTCAGGGGTTCATGAAATCCGAGGGGTTCTAGAAGCGTCAGGAGCGGCGCGAGAAATTTTGACCTGCTCACCTTCACTCCTTGAGCGCGGACGGTTCCGGCGACGGTGAAACCGGCAGGGCCGCTCCCCAGTGCGGAAAAATCTGCCGATCCCCGTTCAAAAGGAATTTCCCACCCATCAAATTGGCAGGCGAGCGGTGACTGCGCGTCGATTTGCAGTCGAAGATCGTCGGCGTATTCTTCCCCTGGTTGAACCGTACCGGTAGCGCGCATCGTGGGAGGCCTGCTGAAGCGAAAGGACTTGAGAATACTCTCGATCGCCGGATCGAACCACGCTGCGACGACGGCAGGAGATAGGGTCGCATCAAACTCTTCCATGGTGAGTTGATCCTGACTGAAATCATAGGTGAACCTGCCGGTTCCGGTGCCTTCATCCCTGATCACCCGGACCTGGTCGCATCGAACGACATTATTGCGGAGCTCGCAATTGGCTGAACCTGAGTTCAGGAGTGCACCGCGAAAGTTCGTTTTTCCGAGCCAGATTTGTCCGCTGCCTGACAGCCCTGCCAGGTTCGGAGAAGGACCCGAAAATGTGGCCTGGATCACCGGCGAGGTTTGAAACTCCCAATCGATCAGGGCGCGTTGCAACCTCGAAGGCAAAAGTGGCGCCAGTTCGGTGGGATTCAACGCGGAATCGATTCGCAGCCGGAAGTCGCCGGGGCGGCTTAAAACATCTCCTGATAATGTTCCAGAGCGATGCGTCACCTGAGCGTTCAGGATCATCCAGGAATTACCCGATTTCGAGAACTCGGCTTTCATGCTTTGAAACTTCACATTGCGAACGGAAAATTGGTCAAAATTCAGCTTCCCCACGCCCTGCAAACCCCCATCGGGCCGAGCTAATCCGCTTAGCTCGATTTGCGGGGGCGCGTCGAAAACAATCTCTTTAATCCAGGGGAACCAGACATCGTTGGCCAATAGTTTCGCTAGATCCAACCCGCTGCGGATTTGAAATTGTTTTTCGCCGGTCCCCAGGTTCCAACTGCCGGTAGCAGATAATTCTCCCTGCGCATCGCGCACAAATACTTTCCGAAGATCAAATTTCTGGTTCTCGAGAGAGAACTGGCAGTCAAAACTTTGAAGCTGATAGTTCTGTCGGATGATGCTTTCGGCAGACAGATTGCCTCCCTGGAGCCGTAGCGAAGAAGGGTTTGCGAGGTCGACTTGGAAACTGAACTCGAGTTGGGGCGCTTTGCCGGAAAAACGGAGCCTTTCGATCTCTTTGATCATAACGCTAAGAAAATTCCGTTGAGGTGTTTCGTCCGAACGCGGATGAGCTTCCAGGCCCGGCAGAAGCGAGAAAGCCGCTGGATTAATCAATGTGCCGGACGCCTGTAAATGGATGCCGAAGATGATCCCGGAAGCTTGGCGCACTTCGATGCGGCCCGGGAAAAAATAGATTCGCGATTGAAGTCCCCTCAGGCGTATTCGTCCCGATTTGGGAGTCGCGGGATCGATGGGGATGGAAATTTTTGCGTCGCGCAAATCGACAGCGTTAAGGGCTGGCTCTTGCTGCAACAAATTGGCATAGTTGAGGTCCAGGGAGAGATCGCTGATTTCAGCCAGGATGGTCTGCCTGCGATCGTTGTCGTAGATCTTTAGATCTTTTGCCACCAACCCTCGAAAAGGATCTAAGGTGAGGCGGCGGATCTGGATCTCGAGACCGAAAGCGTGAAATTCCTTAGCGAGCAGTGCCCTCCAGTGTCTTCCAAAACCCTGATGGTAATAATAATAGGCAGCCCACGAAAGCAGGAGAACAAAGGAAACAAACGTCAGCCATTTGAAAAACTGGAGAGGACGAAATGACATTGAACGGGCCGAAAGATGAGGATACAGCTGAATCAGACCAATTGGAAATTGCTTGATTCGCCGAACGTGCGCGGGAGCGCAGTGCATTTATCTTTCAGGGCACAACTTATGCTGTGTGGAGAGACCCAATGATTCAACCCAACTGTCGGGCAAGATTTACCGGGGAAGATTTTGCTTTCGTGATTCGAACGCTCGGGAAATGCAAGGAAAATAAGGTAGGCCTGGTCGAGCTGCTGACAGACATCGAGACCAGGGATCAGATCCTGGACCATGACGGACTTGTTCGTGCTGTCCTGGAAGGGCCAGGGAACCTTACCATTTCGCCACAGTTCTATTTTTATCTATTGGCTCGGCTTGTTTTAAAGCGCTCGGGAATTGATGACCGCAATTTGGCGGACTATGTCGCCTCTCTGCTGGAGCGGTTTTCCCAGATCCGACAACTGCGTTCACCTGTTCAGAATCTCGAAACAATTTATCTTTCGGACCTTCTGCTTGCCCTCAAAACCGCCTCTTCGTATCAAACATTTCTGATCAGGGCCCACATCGGCAACTATGCCCGTTTCATCAGTGGCGTTTTTTACGAAAGCATTGAAAGCCGGAGGCAGCGAGGGGCGCCGAGCTTCACATTCTACGAGGACATGGGCCGAGCCAGCTTCCACGCTCTAGCAACCCATGACGTCGCTCGCAGGTTCGAGTTATGCAGCCTTTTCGAGAAGTTAGCAGATCACTTTCACCAATGCCGTTTGGCCTTAAACTGTCTGACGGACCAGTTTGTTAATATTGGAGACAACCGATTGATGCCAACTTTCAATGAACAAGACACTATTTAGTGAAGTCCAGCGACTCTTCGAACGAACGTACGCGGCGGTCGGAATTAATCTTGAAGAATGCTTAATTGACCGTGTCCGGTGTTCGCAGCTGACCACCCTGGCTGGAGCGTCTGCACGGGAATTGAGCGAGTTGGCCCGGACATTTTTACGAACGTCCGACGACCGGCTCTATGTAGGAATCTATTATTCGAACTGGCTGATCGAACAGCTCGAACGGCACGATCCGCGTGGCGGCCTATCAAACAGCAACATCCGTTCGTTGATAATGTTTGTGGAAGAAATCAACCACGCACTCCACGCCGCATTGCAATTCAAGGCGGGTCTGCGACGGATCGATAGCGAGGACTTTGCGCGAAATCTGGAATTGCAGGGAATGGTCGACACCTATCTGGTGCTATTACTTTTTGTGGCATTCTTTCGAAAAACGCAACGTATCTCGCGAACGGATCGGCGCTGGCTACGATTTCACTTGTTTGAATCCCGCGCCCGAGATGCCTTTCAGGACGAAAATCTCAGAGCACGCTACCTTGAAACCGGCGAATTGGCGGCGTCTTACACCCATTATCTGGACACACTTAATGGCGCTCGCCGTCTGGACGAGATCCGAAATTTTCACGCGCTCCCTTATGAGGCAAAGAAACGGCACATCCTGGCCCTGATGAATGGCCGGGATCTGTCGATTGAAATGAAATAGCCCGACGGCGGAGCTCAGAATTCTCTCTCTCGGACCCCAGGCAATCGAGTCCTAAAATTGGGTCGGGACGGGTTGGGGGTTTACCTTTGACCCGCCCCGAATGATTCACGTCCCATTGATAGACCGTCCCTACGGGACTAGGCGCGTCTTTTTTCTTTTTTCCAGGCACTTCGTGCCAGGCTACCCTCGTTTTAATCCCTCCGGGATAAATGCGTCACGGCACCTCCCTGTCGCTGCGAAAAGTTAACTTAAGGGGCGAAGCCCTTGAATAGTCACCAGGGGAGGACGGGAGCGATGCGATTTGACGATTTGACGTGCCCCCCTCTTTTCTCTACAACGCGTTAGGCCATGAAGATCTGGATCAACCGCGCGGGTCAAAATCTCGGGACGTTCACTTTAGAGGAAGTTCAGCGCGGGTTAAATCAGGGGCAGTTTGTCCCGACGGATCTTGGTTGGCAGGAAGGCATGGCGACCTGGAAAGTGCTCGCGGAATTCAGTGGCTTGCAAATGCCTTCGATCCTGGCGCAACCTCCGACGCCTGGTCCCGTCTCGCCTGCGTCTCCTTATGTTCCGCCACCCTTGGGGTTGGTGACGTCAGCGCCAGTCGAAGGGCTCGAGGATGGGCCGGCCTGGGAGCGGCGAAGGGAACTGGGCATATTTAAGGCGCTGATGCAGACTTGGAAAGAAGTGCTTTTTAATCCGACCGTCAGCTTTGCCCGGATGAAGCCAAGCGGAGGGTTTGCGTCACCGTTGCTGTTTAATGTGACGATGATTGTCATCTACGCTTTTTTCACCACAGTTTATCAGCTGATTTTCTTCGGAGTGTTTGCCGCCACATCAATGCACAACGATTCAAATTCCCTGTCCGGGAGTATCAGCGCGGGGCTGCCCCCGATCGTGAATATAGGAGTGATGCTGGTGACGATTCCGCTCCTGGTGGGACTAACTTTCGTGAACGCTGGTATCGTGCACGGCTGCCTTGCGCTGTTCAAGGGAACCTCCAAAAGCTACGAAGCAACCTACCGGGTGGTCTGTTACTCTTACAGCACCTGGATTTTCTCTATCGTGCCGTGCGCAGGAGGTGTCGTTTCAAGCGTCTGGTGGGTTATTTGTACCATCATTGGTTTAGCAAAGGTGCATCGGACTGATGTTTGGCGATCCGCGGTGGCGGTTTTATTCCCGGTTTTCGTCTGCGTGGGGATTGTAGTCGTTCTTTACCTTGCGATCATAGCTGCGGTGGTTGGCTCCCATTATCATGCGAACACTTAGGGACAAGTTCGGCTTATTTTTTCGGCCGCTAGCTCCGCAAGAAACCGATTTTGAGTTTCTTTTTCTGGTCGTTTCGTCGGGCATCGCCGCGAGTTGTACTCTGTGGCT
>JAFAKL010000160.1 GCA_019235445.1 Verrucomicrobiota bacterium
GGAAGCCCCTTGTACGGATAGGCCTTCCAGTCGGCGCTTTCTTGAGGCAACTCGGCGGCAGTACCTTCGAAGATGACGTTCAGGCGTTCCCTGCCGACGGTCCCAAAGGCGCCGTAAGTATTTACAAGATCAAGAGGATCGAACGAAGTGTTCATGATCTGGTGGGGTGAAAACATATTTGCCACAGGCCCAATGCTGAGAATCGCGACCAGTACAGTGACGACCCAGGCACTGGCGCGCATCGCTTTGCTGGACTGAGAGGACTTGGAGGCCAGGGCCGCTCGGATGACGATAGGTTTCGGTAAGACCTTCGACCAGAAGCCGTCATCAAAGCACGCCAGAGCCGGGATAATCGTTAGCCAATTCAGAAACGATAGATTGCCGCTCAAAAGCAGCACTAGCTGAAACAGGACAATGATCGTGCCCCCGATCTGCCTGGCCAAACGAGGCCAGAAAACAAGCCACGGGGCAATCAGTTCCGCCAGATGATTGAATCCTACCCCAAGGCGCAAAACCGGTCGAGGCAAGAAATGAAACCAGCGACTCAACGGGTTTGGCAACGGCTGGGTTTCAAAATGGTAATAAAGGGCAGTGAAATCGCTCCAGGCTGGATCTCCGCGCAGCTTGATCAATCCGGCCCCAAGCATTAAGCGAAAGATCAGCCACCTGAAGAGCCACAGGACAGGTAACGGCGGCTCGTAGCGCGGGAAAGGTCGGGCGTCGAGCAAAGGGCAGAGAAAGATCCCAAGAAAGCCGGTCTCCAGCAGTTGGATCTCCCAACCATACCCATACCAGTCCTGTCCAAGATGAACAAACGACATATAGAGCCCCCAGAGGATGGCGAGCAGAAGGGCGTTAGCAAAGCCGGCCACCACCACGCAGGAGAGAGCAAACCCTGTCCACGCAGCAACGAGCAACGCCGTGTCCGAATGATTCCACCAAAAGAGCGAGGGCAAGCGGAGAAACCCTGAAAAGGAGGAACCAACGTATGGGTGGATGCGATCGACAAACAATCCTACCGGAAGCAGCCCATCGGATCCGATGAGTGGCAAAATCTGGTTGGCAGCAATCAGGAATCCGACGGCGTAAACAACTCCCAGCAATCGCAGGATAACAAATCGCGCGAGCCAGTAGGTTGGTCTTTCCAGGCTGGGGTGAGTAGGCGATTGGCCCGGTTCCACTGAAAATTATTCTCAGCTTCGATCAGTCAGAATTGCAAAATGCGGATTATCCCAGCGGGGGGAACCTCCCTTTTCAAGTTACGACTGCTCGACCGCAACGATGCAAACGTCATCGTCGAAATCTTGTTTTTTGGAGAACTCGCAGGCATCTGCCAATAAGGCATTGAACAGCTTCTCGGCGGGCAAATGGGCATGCGATTGCAGGCTGGAAATTACCGCATCCAGGCCGAATTGTCGCCCCTCTGGGGATTCAACTTCATACAGCCCATCGGTAAAAAGCAGAATGCAATCGTTCTGCTCAAAGGTTGATCGGGAGGTCGGATAATTTACTCCGTCGAAGAGCCCCAGGCCCGGGCCGGTTTTCCCATCCTCCGACGAGATCCTTTCGACCGATCGCTCGTTGCGTCGAACACGCAGAGGGGCAGGATGACCGGCGTTCGCAAACTGCGTTTCCTTGGTGGCGGTGTCAGCGGTCAAGTAGAACGCCGTGGCAATGAATGGTTCCTCGACGCGTTCGAGAATGGCGCGGAGTTGGAGGTTGATCGCGCTCAAGAATCGGCCGGGATTCTGCATCATCGGCCGGAGTTCTTCCAGCAACGTGCGAATGATCGCCGTCACCAGAGCCGCACGTAATCCGTGCCCCATGACATCACAGATGAAAATGCCGGCACGGGTGGGCGAGAGTGGAAAAATATCAAAAAAATCGCCTCCCACCGCTTCCGCAGGACGATAACAGTGCGCAAAGGTCAGCGCACTGTAACCAGACTTGCCAAAACATGAGAGGGTCGGGTAATCCCTGGGTAGCAGCGCTAACTGGACTTCCCGCGCCATGCGAAGATCGGCTTCCAGCTGGGCATTCTTCGCCTCCAGCTCAGCAGTGGTGACCCGCAATCGGTTACGCTCGTCGGCGAGCGCATCTTCCATTTTCTTGATGGTGGTAAAATCTTTATTGATCCCGCAAATGCCGATGATCTCGCCTTTGGAATTCTTGAGCGGTAACTTCGTGGTGTAATCCCAGGTAATTCTCCCATCCGGGTGGATCAACTTCTCCACTTTCCCGATCATTGGTTGCCCGGTTCTGATGATCTTTTGTTCGTCTTCGAACGCTTCTTTTGCTGTCTCCTCCGACCAAAAATCGAAGTCGCTTTTTCCGATAAGATCGTCCGGGTTCGCCACATCCATGTATTCAGCAACTGCTCGGCTGGCGCGCAAAAAACGACCCTGCAGGTCCTTGAAATAGACCTGGTCTGGGGTGTTTTCGAGCAGGAAACTGAGAAGGTCCTGGCGAAGATTGAGAGCTTCTAATTCTGAGGTAGGAAACGATTCCACGGTATTGCCACACACTAAACCGGTCGGCAAAAATGTTCACGCTTAATTCCAAAACCGTGAGAACGATTGTGGCCGAGGTTTCGCTGGGCTACTGATAGCGGATCCTATGGAAGATCCCGAAGTCCCCACTGAACATCTTCACGAAGAAATTCATCATCAGACGGAGCATTCCCGGGAGCGATGGACGCTTGGGGTGGCTCTGAGTTCTTCCCTGCTGGCTGGGCTTGCGGCCATCGCTTCCTTGATGGCAGGACATCACTCCAATGAAGCGATGGTCTCGCAGATCGAGTCTTCGGACCAATGGAGCTACTATCAATCCAAGGGCATCAAGGAAACAGCACTGAGGAGCAAGGCAGAAATTCTCGATGCACTCGGGAAACCGGTTTCCCCCGCCGACAATGAGAAAGTGGCGCAGGACGAGCGCGACAAAGAGCAGATCAGGAAAAAGGCTGAAGATCTGGAGAAGGATGCTCAAGCGCATCTGCGAACTCACGAGGTATTGGCCAGCAGCGTGACGATGTTCCAGATAGCCATTTCGGTCGGAGCGATTTCGGTCCTGATGCGAAGCCGAGCGTTTTGGTTGGTCAGTCTGATCCTTGGCGCGGTTGGGGTTGCCTTCCTGTGCCAGTCCTTTTTTACGCCTGGTGCGCGCTAGTGCCAGTGAAAACAATGTGCACCAAAACCAGGGCGAGTGATTGATTGAGACATATCGAAAGCCGCCGTTTGCTTGGGGCGACATGGACATTGCAGTGGCTTGCGCTTCCCCAAAATGGCAAATTTTACAAGGTCCTCCCGACGAGCCAGATGCCACCGGTGACGATGGGAGGACGAGTACGAGTCGAGTACGAGTACGAGGACGAGGAGGAGAACGATGTCAATTTGTTGGGCAAGGAATCCCGCGGACACGAAGACGCCAGAGACAACACCCTTCCCGGGGATTGCTCTGGCGCTTTCCTCTTTTACTGCAAGTTGGGTTACGGAGCTGTGACTGAGACCTGGTTGGAGGCCGGGCTATCCGTTCCAGCGCTGTTGTAGGCGGTCACGACGAAGTAGTAGGTCGCACCGCTTTGCTGCAGGGGCACGCTGACTGCGGTGGTGTTTCCTAGATCGGTGGTCTGGGTGTAATTGCCGCTGGAAAAACCAGTATGCAGGTGGTAGCCGACGGTGTTGGTGCTGGGATTATTGGTCGGAGCATCAGCGTTCCAGGTTAGGGAAATGCTCGGGGTTGGAGTCGGTGAGGGTGTCGGCGTAGCCCTAGGGGTAGGGCTAGGCGTAGGCGTAGGAGCAGGCGTAGGCGTTGGCGTTGGCGTAGGCGTTGGCGTTGGCGTAGGCGTAGGCGTCGGCGAGGGAGAACCGGCTGCGCGGAAGGCCACCATGTGCATCAACCAAGGGCCGGCACCGTTGAGGGAGGCGCTGGCGCTGTAGGAACCGACGGCGCTGACCTTACGATCCTCGGCGATGTCGCCGTCGGGGTTGGTGATCATGCGCTCAGTCCAGCCGGCGCCGGGCCCTGTCGTGCCTGTCCAGACCAGGTTGGCTCCGACCAGCAGGTCGATAGCATTTTTAGTCATCACCGCGCCGCTGCTGCTGGTAGCGCTATTGCCCGTGGCGGCTGCGCTGACATCCAGGGGACTGAGTGGATCGACCCCGCTATATTCCAAAATCCGGATGTCGGCGGAGATCGCGGCCGCATTAAACTGCACGGTGAGGGTGTTGGCTCCGGCGGCTGCCGCGGCGATATTCTTGGCGTAGTAAACGGCCTGGGTGAGTGGCGCCGAGCCGGTCAATACCGTGGGACCGACCGCTAGCTGATAGTGGTTACCGTTGGAATCGGTGAGGGAACTGATCTGGGTGGTCGCATCGTTCCAACCCACAATGGCCACATTGAGATCGCCGGCTTTCTGCGCTGCACTAAAAGGCACAGTGACGGTGGTCAGGGGCGACTGGGGCGTGGCATA
>JAFAKL010000230.1 GCA_019235445.1 Verrucomicrobiota bacterium
CAGTTTACCTCCATCGTCCCTTTCGCCATCCGAAAGAAGTCTCTCATAAAGGGCGACGTAATCACGCGCCATTCGACCTGCGCCGAATCGTCTTACGAAACTCTCCCGGCACGCTCTTCGGTTTAAAGAAGATATCTGTCTGACTGCTGTGATCGCCTCCGGCACGCTCTGCACAATAAAGCCTGTCTTGTGCTGTTCGATTATTTCTGGCACAGAACCGTCTAAAAATGCGACGACTGGTGTTCCGCTGGCGAGGGATTCAATCATCACCAAACCAAATGGCTCCGGCCAATCGATTGGAAACAGGAGTGCCAACGCATTCCCCAGGAAATCGTTCTTCTCGCTCTCGCCTATTTCGCCAATAAACTCCACCATCGGATGGTCAAGCAACGGCTCGATTTCGTCTGTGAAATACTGCTCATCCGCTTTGTCGACCTTGGCCGCTATCTTCAGCGGAACCTCGGCCGTTTTGGCAATTTCAATCGCCCGATCAAGCCGCTTTTCGGGCGAAACTCGACCTAAGAATGCTAAATAACTCCCCGGCTTTTCATAAAATGAATATAAATTCTCCGGGATTCCGTGGTGCACCGTTGCGCACCAGTTCAACCACTCCAGAGGCGCACGTTGCGCGTCCGAGATCGAGACCACGGGATGATCCGAAAAACACCTGAACACGGGCACCAGGTCCGGGATGTCAAGCCTTCCATGCAACGTAGTTACACAGATGCCCTCATGTCGTTTGGCTAAAGGCAAATGAAGGTATTCCAGATGAAAATGCAAAATGTCAAAGGCTGCCGCTTCCTCGAAAACCATCTCCACCAGGCGCACATGGTGCGCTATGGGATCTTGCACTCGCATCCCGGACTCTCGCAAGGCCTGTTCAGTCGCAGCGACCAACCGCGCCTCGGTAATGGAATCTCCGCTCGCAAACAACGTTACCTCGTGTCCGAGGCCTACTAATTCCTCCGTGAGATAGGAAACGATCCGCTCAGTCCCTCCGTACAATTTAGGGGGCACGCTCTCGTACAAAGGTGAAATCTGAGCAATCCTCATTTTGTCCACAAACTAATTCGCACAATTACCATCTCCACGGTAGTATCTATTTCGTCAACGCCGGCAAGACATAACCGGACGCCGACCCCGGCCTCCGAGTACAAAAGACTAGTGCGAGTTCCGCCACCGCCCCGATATTCGGACTCGACGGAATGTGACAGAATCGGAATATCAGCGGTCCAAAATTCTCACTTATGCTCAGAGGCGCGCCGACTGCAGGCAAATTAGCCGGATTTATTTTGCCTGAGTATTCGCAACTTCTCTTGGGCTGCTCACTCTCGGCTTTGCTACTGTGCACACCAATATTCGTTTACACGAATCACGTAAGACGGATGGCAATGTTGACCAGCCCGCGTTTTGATTCTCAGGGTCTTCTCGTTAATACTTCTGTTTCCGAGAGCACTGTTGGAACAGGAGAGTGGCGGAAAGACGTTCTCAACGTTCAAAAACAGGCTATCAGCGCAATCGTTAACCCGGCGCATCAGCAGATTGCTGCCGGCTCCGGATCGTGGGGTCGCAAACAAGGAAACACCTTCGCATTGCGAAGGGAACGAACGATAAAGCGCATTCCTCGGCAGATGAGTGGGTCGGCGACAGCACGAGGCGGCAGGGTGAGTAAACGACTTTCCAGGACTTGGGCTCGAAATCGCGTTGCCAGACGAGTGCAAATGGCCTGGGTCGCAATTTGGCACGAAAATGCTGAACGCCTTTCGAAGACGAAGGCGAAATCATCCGGCTCGTGATAGTATCCATTGGTCGATCCAACGGTGTTGCCATAGATGCTCTTTTTCCTGGCGAACGAACCGGACTAAGATCGGGAGGCAGTCGTCCTCTCCCAAGGGGCGGCCCGGATGACGTGCTGCGTGGCGTTGACGCAGCGATCCACTGAGATTACGCGCTCGGGCAGCAGAGTAGATCCGGCGTAATCCCCTGCTGCGAAGTTCACTAACAAAATGAAAACCTCCGATTGCATACTTTTGATCATTGGAGCCGCAGCTTGTTTCAGCGCATGCAGTAGCGATGAAGTCGTGTCCACACCACCACCAACATCGACGACAACGACCGTCCGCCGAACGACTACGACCACTGAGCAGCCAGTCGCTCCGCCCACTTCCACATCCACCACAACAGTAACGACGCCGCAATAGTGCTGGCGCCCTGCTCTTTGCCTTCCGCCGCGAAATCGCTCCGTGCCCCTGTGGCATTGCACCGTCTCGCTGGACTGTTTGGGCTTTTGCCAGTGCAATCACTGGGAAAAGGTAACCATATAGGAATGCACGCAGGACCTGAAGGAGCGAAGCGTCTCAAACTTCGCCGGGCGAATGGAGTCACCGCGAGGCGCGTCGGCCGGCCCGAACAATTAGCCTAGAATTCGGCCCTTATCCGCACCGCTTAACCTACTTCGTACCGCTCCTCTTTTTCCTCTCCGGTTTCGGCCGCGAGACGGGTTTAACCATTTGTTCGTCTTCCCGCTTGGGGGCTCCCTGCCCCTTTTTTTCGGGGTGATTGCTACTCGGTCCGGGATAATCCTCTGTACCACTCATTCACCTTGCGTTCGCACGGAAGGACGCTTCTGGTTGCATCGTCAGCCTAGTCCTAGTTACTAGTCCGAGGAGCCTTCTTTCATCCGATCTTCCCGATTTCTAATCTTAGCTTCTTCTTGCGTCCGCAGCAGCTCTTGTGAAGCGTCCACCTCGGGCATTGTATCGGTGACAAACCCTTTCTGGTCAAAAAGACATTGTTCCCCGCGTTCTAGATCAACCCGGTCTTTCTCAGAACCGCGAGTTGTATCATGAGGTTCAGACTGCTCCTCTACCTTCTCAAAATTCGCTTCCTCCGGTCGCATTTGCTGGATTGAGCTGACGCGGCGGTCTGATTGAAAGCGGCCGAAGTAGGCGTTGATTTCTTCCTTCTCCACTTGTGCAAGTTCGGTTTCAGGAGAAGAGCTCGGAGCCTTTTTTACGAACGCGGCCGGATAACAAACTCTAATCAACTCACTTCCGCCGGCAATCTCAAGATCTCCCGCTGGAAGAACCTGCACTTTTCCAGGCAACCAGCTGGTTTTTACGCCCACGTAAGCCACACGATGGGTACTCGGATCGATCCAGACTCCGTCCGCCGTCCCGACGGACTCGCCCTCTGGATCGACCACTTTACGCCCGCAAAGCTTTCCGCCTTCATCCTCGTCGAGAGAATCAAACCTCTGCATTTTCATTTCTAAGCCTGGGTTAGCTCTGGTCCGCGAGCGACAAAAATTCGTCTCTGTGTCGCCACATAAACTCGTCCAGTGCCCTCTGTACCGTTAAGGAGGGGTCCCGAGAAAGGATCGACGTGTGATTTCGAGAGAACCATTCTTCCATGGCGGCGGACACGAGTTGCTGCTTGGTAATACCCAGAAACTCGCATTGCTTGGTCAGCCATTCGAATTGGAAGGAGCTGATCACGATTTGCACTCGTCCAACAGATCGGTCGGGCTCTTCCGGAGACGGTTCCGAATCATTCTTTCGCACGTCCTCAGATCGCAGCAGAACAATAATCTGGATTTAACGGTTATTCCCGAAGCACCCCGAACGTAATCAAGAAATTGAGATCCGCCCTGTCTTCCGCATGCGATCTTCGGCGCACAATTCCCATGCCGTTACCAAGCATAGTCTCAGAAATGTCGTACTCTCCGCGCCTGGAAACCGCATTAAAATTCATTCTGCAGGATCCGTCCATTCCTGGCTCGGCCGAGAGGCCGACCTCTCGTTTTATCACCGCTGCGAGATTTCTGAAAAAGAATGCTCCTCACCTCTTTGAGATTCGGAAGATGGGGGCCGAATCCGACAACCCCATGGACCGATGGCTCTGGGACTTATTGGGTTAAACTTCTCCCGGCATCTAGGTTAGTGGAAGCACCGGTTCGAAGAGATTGACGATCCGCGTCAATCGGCTAACTTTATTTTACAGATAGATTGCTTTCCGACGGCAAAGAGGGCGATTCTGCAGGAGGCTCCACTGCACCCTGGCGCTGCAGCCAGCGAGCGAGCTGTGAACAGGCGCCTGACCAAAACGATCCGGCCGCCCAGCCCGCGAGTACATCACTCGGAAAATGGACCCCAAGATAGAGCCGACTTAGGCCGACGAGCGTCGTTATCACCACAGCAACAGAGAGAAAATAAAATTTGGCAATCCGGCCTTTCACCTGTCGCGAAATAATGCCGCCGAGCGTCAAGTACACCAAGGCTGATCCCATAGAATGCCCGCTAGGAAAACTTTCAGGATCAAAATGCGTCAGGTGCGGTACCACCGTCGGACGCCTGCGGACGAAAAGATCCTTCAGAAACTGGCACAACCCCAACCCGCTGCCAAGGGATGAGATCAGATAGCCCGCAGCGCGAAATCGTCGATTGAGACACAGGAAGCCGACGAGAATAGCTGATACCAAAGTGAGACCAGCGCCGCTTCCCAGAGCAGTGATGTCTCGGGCGACTTCGGGCAGCCATTGCGGACCGATCGGAACAGCAGGATCTTCAGGATGGCGGAAGGACCGAAGAATCTGGTTGTCAATCTCGTCTGGTCCGATCTTGCGGATCTTTCCCGCCAGTTTGACCACGGCCCATACAAAGCCGGCAGCTAAAAAGAGTTTCAGAAACAGCCCCGCCTCGATTGTTAAAACGGGCTTTCGCGCGTGCTCTTCGTTTGGCATAGTCTAGGGTCGAGGTAAAAATTTGCTTCTCGATCCTTATTCGCATGAGAGTACCAAGCCGGTCCTCCGGTCCGGGGATGGCTGCAGTAAATTGCCATTTGGGCCTGCCCAGAATGGCGCGAAGATAAGGCGCATTTAGGATGATTGTTCGCCCCGAGGCCGAATGGGCCGGTAGGATTTAGCTAGGGTTTTGGTTGAAACCCGGGCTGAATCCTGGAGTCCCTTCGGGGAAAAAGAGCCGTCTCAAATCTTTTAACTTAGCTCCAAGACCGCAGCTTGGACAGATAAACCGTTCGTCCGCGTTAGTTACTGAATCTTTTGCATTGTCCGCTCGATCTCAGCCAGGGCCTCAGCCAGAGTGGGACTCAGACTGATCAGCTTTGGTATCGCTTGACGCAGCGTCCCTGCCATCGACCGAAGGAGATTTTCGCTGGTGCCAAACTTTGCGGTGTCGAACAGTCGCTTCCGATCCCAAGCTTTGCCTTTGGCCTCTTCGCTGGTAAGTTCGCCAAACCTGATCTGCACCAGTTGTCGAATCAGCTCGCTCACGAGGTACCCACTTCGACCGTGCAGCCTTTCGTCGGTCTCTTTGAGCTTTTGCATCGAAGTAATGCTCCAGTCTTCATAGTAGAGTTGAGCAGCTGTGCAAACCAGCTCCTCCCCCTCTTTCGTATTCGCCAACTCCTCGATGATTTTGCCCAACAGGTGTTCGTAATAACTTTCCGCCGTTCTGAACTCCCGCCTGAGGTTTACCGACCGATCGTACCTGGTTTTCACGGTGATGACCTGGGTCGAATGGATCATCTCTTCCCGGATGGCAGAGCGAATGCGCATTCGGTAAGCATCAGCATCTTTTTCCATGAGATCCCAGTCGGCAATCAGCGGGTG
>JAFAKL010000474.1 GCA_019235445.1 Verrucomicrobiota bacterium
GGTTGGATCTGAAAGAATTTCTTTGACAGTCATACTTACCTTTCTCAAGCAATCCGGCACATTAGCATTTGGCGCTTTTTCTCGCTATGGCCCGAAAGGTGTATTTTCCTGCTACCTGGAAGGATAGCAGGGACTTTCCCAGGACGATCTCCCAAGCCGGTTCCTCGATTGAGCTAATTGACGATCTGGAATATCTTCTCCTCAAGCTCCCGCGCCCCCCGGGTGGACAGGAGCAACTGACCTATCCGCATTTAGAAGACGATGCACTAGTGCATGTACGTGCACAGCGCCGCTTTAAACATTTCGAGAGGGCACGCTCCCGCATATTACCGACCGTTGGCAAAAGGGGGTTGGGCGGAGAGGTCAAGCGCGCTCAGCAATTCACGATCGTGATCCACGCCCGGATTCTGGGCCGTCAAAAGCTTATCCCCGTAGAAGATCGAATTAGCCCCGGCAAACAAACAGAGAGCCTGCGCCTCTTTCGAGAGGCGGGTGCGCCCGGCGGACAAACGGACCTTCGCCTCCGGTAACACGATCCGTGTCGTAGCAATCAAACGAATCAGTTCAAAAACATCTACGGGCGGTTGGTTCTCCAGAGGTGTTCCTGCCATCGGCATCAGGCAGTTTATCGGCACGCTTTCCGGCGGCGGATCAAAATTGGTCAACACTTCCACCATTTTCAACCTGTCAAGTTCGGTTTCTCCCATTCCGACAATCCCGCCACAACAAACGGAGATTGCCGCTTGTTGCACGGCGCGTATGGTATCCAGCCGGTCTGAGTAACGGTGTGTCGAGACGATCTCCGGATAGTACTCCTCCGAAGTATCGATATTATGGTTATACGCCGTAACGCCGGCCTCCTTAAGCTTCCTGGCTTCGCCGAAGCCTAGCTGCCCCAAGGTAACGCACACTTCCATCCCCAGTTGGCTTACCGCCCGCACCATCTCGAGCACCTGCTCGAATTTGGCATCTCCATCGTGAACCCCTTTCCACGCCGCACCCATGCAGAACCGCGTTGACCCATTCTCCCGAGCGCGGCGAGCTGCCTCCAGCACCTCTTCTGCCGTCAACAGACGCTCGGCTCTCACTCCGGTCCGATAACGTGCGCTTTGCGCGCAGTAAGCACAGTCCTCGCTGCACCCGCCGGTTTTGATGCTTAGCAATGTGCAGAGCTGAACTTCCCCTTTTTTCCAATGCGCCAAAAACGTTGCGCGAGCGCGCTCGAGCAAATCGAAAAAGGGTGTGGCGTAGATCTGCTGGAGCTGAGCGAGATTCATGTTCGGGTGGCGAGCGCATCGGCATTCACTTCAAGAAAGGAGCTTCGGACCTCGCTCATCAATGCTTACTAGTATCCTGTGCTCCATCTCCCAGATGCCGAGACGAGAACAGGCAGTTCATTGGTCATGTACTGCGTCTTGCCCACCGCACCGACCATTTTTGCTCCCGTCGCCTGGTACCACATCCGGGACATGCTTTCGGCGGTGTAGCAGCCCCAGCTTTGTACCTGGGCGCCTCGCGCGAAAATCCCGCGATGCAACTTGTTCTTCAGTTCGTTCTCGTGAAGCCAAACCTTTGAGCCGCTTCCAATCTCGTTGCTGTAATCGATCATGAAACAGGCCCGATTGGAATGTCCGAAATAATCGAATGACGCGATCTTGTTGTGCCGACGATCCGACCCGTAATTGAGGTAGTAACAAAGCTGGTCGGCGGTGTTGAAAAAGATCAGGGTAAGTCCGTACTTGTCGCGGACCGATTGGATAATGCTGAAAAGATTTTCGTGCTCCCGCTTCTGACGCCGCTCGTATCCGCGCTGATAAACCAGCCAGGTAATTTGCGCCGACGGCCCATATTGCTGCCGGAGCTGTTCGATCCGGATCCGGCTCGCACGGACAAAATTCATCCACCAGTTATCATGCGGCTGAATCTTATATTTTTCCCAATCCATCAGTGAAGGTGCACCGGTTACCACGATGTGCTCACCCTGCTCCTGTGCGATCGCCCTCGATCCCAAAATCAGGCTGAGACAAACCAATGACAGCAATCGAGCCATGGCTGAGCTTTTAGCGCGGCTTTTTGCAATTTTCCAGTCTTTCCCAAAGAACAGTAGTGTCCTGCCCCCGAAAATAGCAGATATACCTGTTATTTCGGGGACAGGACACGCGCCGCCACTGAGACGGCCAGCAGCATACTCATCTGCAAAAGGGAAAAAACCGGCATATGAAAGCGGGCTGCGTAACCGGCGCTCAGGCAGGTTCCGCCAGAGATCAAAAGCCCGGTGACGATCATGCCTGCGGCATGCGATACGCCCGCTAAGGTGAGTGGATCCCTGGCAGCCCCAAGCAGAGCCAATCCGCTGAAGGTAATGGTCAAACCACCCATGACCAGCATCGGAATCCGATCAAAAAGGTGAAAGTACGGAACCCGGTTCCAGACCGCCTCATAATAACCCTCTGGATGTTGAAACGAGGCAATTCCTCTCAATCGGTCGAGTTTGGGGTCCGGCAGTTCCGTGTGCAAAAAATCGGTTAAAATAAACGGCGGCGACGCCAGCTCCGTTTGCGTAATGAAGAGCGATCGCCCGAAATCGGCCCAGACAGCGCTTATGAAATGCGGTTCGCCCGAGAACAGAACGCACATCGCAATCCGGTTCAGCTTGAGATCTCGTTGCCAGGTCAAAAGCTGCATCTCTTTGAAAGTGCCGGCGCGAAGAAGGATTTCATTGATCTTGTTAATCAGAAACATGTCTGCCCATTTCTCTCCTTGATCGAGAGATCGACTCAGAGCGTCGAGAGCTTCCGTTATTATGGGATCATTCGCTTTCGCAATGATCCCTGCGACGATCGTGTCTCTGTCTTGTTTCGACAATCCTTGCAGATAACTGAGACGCCATTCAAAGGTCTCACCAAAGGTGGAACGAAACGGTACCCGGAAGAGCCAACATAATGACTTTTGGACCAACAACGAGCTTCCAATCGCCGAAAGACCGACTACTAGAAAAATCAGGAATCGCTGGGTGTAACGGTATTGAGCTCGATTTTTGGCCGGATGTGCGGCGGCGGCATGGAGGAGCAATTCCTTTCCTGCCAGCGGCAACAAGGCAATTGGCAAAAGGGCCGGCAGGACAGCGTTGATCTGCCGCGTCAGCGCCGCGGTGAGAAGGAGTCCAAAGTAAATGATGATTTCCCGCTTGTTCAGTTGCGGTGCTCGAAGACAATTCCAGCCGCAGGCCGCGATCAGGTAAACAAGAGGATTGCTGAATGCCTCGGTTCCGACGCAGTTCGCATAGATGTAGAGCCAGGGAGTGAGCGCGAAAAGTACCGCAAACGAAGCTCTCAGTTTGAAGTGATCGCTCAGCGCGGTGACAGCGTAGAAAAGGGAAAAAATCAGGAAGAGGTGCTGCACCAGGATCAGGGTATAAATTCCTGCGTCGCTCAGTGGCGTGTTGCTGATGGAAAGATTCGGAATCCCATGACCAGCCATCAGGCTGGCGGCGATGCTGCCGCCGAAAACGATCAAGCGCCCGCCCAGACAATACGCCGGCAGCCAGTGGATAATACCCATTGGCGCAAAGGTTCCAGCGATTTCATTGAACCCGTCCGAGTCGCGCCAAAGGGGCGGCACAAGCAAGAAAACATACAGGGACGGGATCGAGAGGATGAGTAGCAGGACGCCTCGTTGGAGACGGTTCGCAGTCACGCTTGAGCCGTCGGCCGAGATCACCTGGTGCATCTTTTGATAAGAACGTTTCCCGTCAACGAGGCGGACAGCAGCATCGCCACCTGCAACACCGAATAAACCGGAAGATAAAACCGTGGCGCAAAGAAGGTGCATCCACAGTTCGCCAGAGCGATCAAGATCGCTACGATCGCCAGGCCTGCCGCGTATGAAACGCCTGCTGCCGTGGCTCCGTCCCGCGAAGCTCCAATGAGGGCCACACCGCTGAGCGTCATTGTGAGATAGACCATTTCCAGCATCGGAATCCCGTCGAAAAGATGGAAGTATGGGGTGCGTTTCCAGACGGCAACAAAATTTCCCTCTTCGTGTTGAAACGAGGCGAGACCCCTCAGCCTGCCGTATCTGGCAATAGGCAGCTGAGTTTGCAGCCAATCGGTCAATTCAAACGGCGTGCGCGCGAGATCGGCTTGCGCAAAGGACGGCCATCGTACGAAATCAGTCCAAACAGCATGCAGGAAATGTGGATCGCCTGAAAGCAGCACGCTAGTCGCGATCCGGTTCAGTTTACGGTCTATTTGCCAGGTCCGATGCTGCATTTCGTGCCAGCCGGATCGAAGCAGAATTTCATCGATCTTGTAGAACAGGTACATATCTGTCCATTTTTCGCCATGGTCGAGTGATTGATTCAGAGCGTCGAGCGCTTCCGTCATTATCGGATCAGCCGCCTTGGCGCTGATCCGCGCCAGGAATGCGGTTCTTTCCTGCTCCGGTAATCCTTGCAGGTAGCTTAAACGCCACATAAAGGTCTCACCAAAGGTGGAACGGAATGGAACGCGGCAAAGCCAGCACATTGTTTGTTGTACGAACACCGAACTGGCAATCGCAGCCACGCCGATCACCACCGAGATAAGTAGCCTCCGCGTGTAATGGTATCGAATTTGACCGCTGGCCAGGCTTGTTGAGGAGCCGCGGAGAATCAATTCCCTTGCTGCCAGCGGTAAAAGGGCCAGCGGCAGGCCGGCAGCTAACAGCGCGTTGATCTGCCGGGTCAATGCTGCCGCGAGAAGCAGCCCAAAGTAGATGACTACTTGCCCCCTGTTCAAATCCGTCGTCCGGAGACAATTCCAGCCGCAGGCCGCGATCAGGTAAACCAGGGGATTGCTGAATGCTTCGCTTCCGATGCAATTCGCATAGACATAAACCCAAGGAGTGAGCGCGAAGAAGCCGGCAAACAAAACTCTCAGTGGAAAGTGGTCGCTCAACGTCCTGACAGCAAAAAAGAGCGAAAGGATCACGAACAGATGCTGCACCATGAGCAAGGTATAGATTCCCGTGTCGCTCAGCGGCGTGATGCTGATTGAAAGATATGGAACGCCGTGACCCCTCAGCAAACTATCGAGAGTGCTGCCGGCGAAAACAATCAACCGGCCGCCCAGGCAATATCCGGGCAGCCAATGAATAATGCCTTTTGGGGCAAAGGTGGAAGCGATTTCATTGAAACCGTCCGAATCACGCCAAAGAGGCGGCAAAGTCGACACTATGTATAGGGACGGGAGGGATAATATCAGCAGCAGTACGGCGTTCTGGAGGAAACGTCTGGGCGGGTTGGCGTTTCGGCGAGTCGGCGTTCGCAGGGAACGTGCCAGCGGGTCGGCAGGTCGTGGGAGAAGCGAGTCCGCGGATCGGCGGATCGGCGGGTCCGCGTTCGGGGGAATCGGATCGGCGGATCTTGGTTTCCAGGGATTCATCGATACACGCCGACCCGTTTCCCCTACCGTCTGAGAAAGTCGTCAACGGCCTGGTAAAACGCGCCTGGAGCCTCCAGGTGAGGAACATGCCCGACGTTCGGCAGCTCGACCAGTCGCGCTCCCGGAATCATTTCAGACGCCTTTTTGGCGAGCTCAGGAATGTTCCCAAGATTTCTGCGCAGATCGATGGGCGCACGATCTCTACCCGGCGCAGTATGATCTTCCTGTCCGACGATGAGGAGCGTAGGCACCTTGATTTCGGCGAATTCATAGCATACCGGCTGCTGATAAATCATTTGAGACGTGAGCGCCGCGCATAATGACCATCGTGGATAATCTCCGCTCAAACTAACGCGCATCCGAGGCTCCACAAACGCTTCTGCCTTGTCTTTCGGATAGGTCACGAAGTAGCTCTGCACCACGCTCCGATACTGCTCCAGAGTCGTATTCAATTCCTGTTGATAGAGTTGCTCGAGGGGAGCAGGCGACTCGCTCAGAGCGTAATCCTCCAAGCCAATGGGATCCTCCAGGACCAACGCTTCCGTCCGGCCCGGGTATAACCTGGCAAATCGAATCGCCAGCATACCGCCCATGGAATGGCCGACAATCGTCGCTTTTTTAATTTGCAGCAGATCCAGCAAACCGGCCGTATTTGACGCCAGAAAATCGAAACTGTAATGAATGTTCGCCTTGGACGACTTCCCGAAACCGAGCTGGTCAGGGATAATCACGCGGAATCCGCGATCGGTCAGAAACTTTGCGGTATCCGCCCAGTACGCGCCATAAAAATTCTTTCCGTGCAGCAGGACAATTGTACGGCCGTTCGGATTCTTAGGCGGTTGCACATCCATGAAGCACATTCGCAAGTCCTGACCCTCGACCAGCAAATTCAGGTAAGCCGTCGGATATGGATATCTGAGGTCTTCGTAGCAGGTCCCGAGCGGCTGATCATATTTTTCCGGCAGCGGAAGGGGTTTATCCTGAGCCCAGACATTTGCGATCATCCATCCGACAGCGGCCAGGGTAGCTAATGTACGGTTCATTCGGTTTTTCCTGTGAAATAGTCTTCTGTCCACGAATTATCCTGACAAAGTAGATGCTGTTTCGGGGACAGGACAATAGTACGCGCCATGCCGGTCCTGAGGTCAAGCCCTGTCCCCGACTTTCCCTCATCAGGGAAACTGAACGACTTCCGTTCCTTCGGCCGTCTTGCGCAAGTAAATCGAATTCTCGATCTTTCCGTCAAAAGCGTCGTCATGAGAGACAAGGATTAATTGCTCCAGTTCCGCCACTTTTTGCGCTTCAAGCATGGCGTCTCCAAGTTTTTCCCGGCTTTCGGCGTCGACTCCGTAGGTCGGCTCATCGAAGACGCAAAAACGCAACCCGCTAAACTCCTGGATCATGGCCAGGGTCATCGCTAAGGCGAGCTTCGTCTGCTCGCCTCCTGATAGCATCGCAAAACGCCGGTCTCCGGGAATCACTCGCAGACTGTAACGCGGGGAAGCCTCCCACCTCAGCTCCACCGGATCGGGATTAATCCGGTTGAAGATCCGCTGAGCTTGTCCGGCGATCCGGCCGCACAAATTCTGCGCCACCAGGGGCGCGGAATCCCTCAGGGAGACCCGCGCCAGTTCCGTTAACTTGATCGCGGCTGACAGTCGCGCCAGGATCCGGACGATTTCGTCCCGCCGGGCACAGGCTTCCTGCCATTCCCGGAAGCGGATTTCTTCCCGTTCAGTTTCCTGCCGCGCGTGTTCCAGATTGGCCGATTCCGCCGCCACCGCAGCACTTTGCTCTTCAAATTCCCGGCGCACCGCGGCTAACGAAACTTCGGCCGTGCCCAACCTCAGCTGCGAGAGGGTGCTCTCACAGAAGGCCAGCTCTGCGGCGACGCGCTCCTCCCGTTTGCGCTGAGCGTCCAGTTCCATTTCGCGTGCTCCTCGTTCATCGGCCAAGGGTTTCGCCCCCAGATATCGCTGATAGTCGCTCCGGTGCCTTTGTTGCCTTTGCGCCAGCTGAGCGATTTGGTCTCCCAACAGAGCAAAGGCGCGGCGGTATTGATTGAGGTCAGTAATCTTTTGTTCAAGTTGCGCGGATTCTCTACGACAGACGGCTGCTGCTTCGCGCTGCTCATTCTCCGCCCATTCGAGGTTTCCAATTTCTGCTTCGATCCGATGAAGGTGGTCACCGTAATGGACTTCGTCCCGCTGATCCGACTGCCGGCGGTTCTCTTCCTCCACAACCGCATCGATCCGCGTCTGGACAAGGATCCCAGTCCCTTGCCACCAGTTTTCCAATTCCTTCAAGTAGTCTGCGCACTGCCGATAACTGCTCTCGAACGACCCCGTCTCGCCGCTCTGGCCCGCCGGATCCGGGCATTCAGGCAGCGGTTGTATTTCTTGGATCCACCCTCGCAAACGGCACACTGCGTGCCTCGTCTTCCCCCACTCCAGGCGCCCAAAACCAGACAGGAAATCGAGGACCATCTGCCCGAGCTGACCGCTTTTGCCGGCCAGATCCTGTTCTTCCTTACGCCGTTTTTCGTACTCGCTTTGCGCCGCCCGCCAGGTGTACTCGGCAGTCACCCTTTTCCTTTCAAGGTCTCCAATGGTCTCACCCTTTTCTTTCAAATCTCCTTCCACTTTAGACGGGTCGAACTGCCGGCATTGCTCCTTGAGAAATGGACAAATCCCGCCTTCGATTTGCTGGAGCTGTTTTTGCAGGGCAGCGCGCTCGGCGCTCGCGGCGGCGAGATGTTGCCGGAGGGATTGCAGCGCCTCGCTCATGGTCGCTTCCTGCGCTTGCGCGGACTGGAGGATAGAGGCGTCCCTGGAAGCGAGGATCGCCGTTATCTCCCTCATCTTCTGCAGTGTTGTTTCCCCATGGGCAAGGAGGGCCGTAAAACTATTAATGAAGTGACGGAGGTCAGATAGCGTCTGGGTCGCGCTCTTCTCCAGGTTTCTCTGCCGGTCAAACTCCGGCTGAGAACCGCTCAAATAAATTCTAATCGCCGCGCGCCGCTCATAGATGCCTGCCCGCTCCTCCTCTTTGCTCTGTTTTTGCCTGGCAAAGATATCCGCCTGCGAACCAGCGGCGCTTGTTTTTCCCTCGAGTTCGACCTTTTTCTTTTCCGCCTCGGCTAGCTCCATTTCCAGCCGATGCTGTTCAGCTTGCTTTGCGCGAAGGATCTGGAGCTCACTCTCGGCTGTTTCAAAGCAGTTGTAACCCGAGACGACCTCCGCCACGACGCCGGCCGCTTCCATCGATTCCCGCATCCTTCGTTCTGCGATCTCGCGGTGCTGCCGAGCTAAGCCCAGCGCATTCTGGGCCGAGTTCCGTTGCGCTTCGGCTGCTCTCAGCGAGATCTCCATCGCCTCGAGCTTTGCCAACCGGTTCAAAAGGTTTTCCCGAACCTGGTTCAGTGCCTGCAATTGGAGCTCAATTTCCTTGAACCTCCGGCGCTTCACTTCAAGTGCGGCAGCGCTGTCGCCGCGCTCGCGAATCCGCTCTTCCACAGCGGCTCGAACTCTTTCCTGCTCATGAAGACGCGCCATGAATTCGTCCACCGCCGGTTTCAGCGACTGGAAACATTCGCGAAACACCGCCACGTCCAAAAGTGGCTCGAAATAGTCCTTCGCGGCGCTCGGTTTCGAATCGAACGGCCAAGTGAGACGCCCCTGGCGCACGCCGATCAATTTCCAGAACAGTTCCGAAAAACGCTTGGAGTCTGGCAAACCAAACAAGCGACACAAAAACCCGGAGACTTCCCTTGCCCCTTCGGCGCAGGTGCTCCCGTTTACCAGATCAACGACTTTTGTTTGCCTCCTGCTATTCGGTCCGAGACCGCGTTCGATCCGAAAAAATTCGCCTCGATGGCCAAACGTTACGTCAATTTCTGCCGCCTTTTTTCCCGTCCGAAGGAAATAGGTTTCAATTTGAAAGTTCTCTTCAAAGACCGGCTCGGTCAGAAAGAGCGCGTAGCCCAGGCTTTCAATCAAAGTCGTTTTGCCGTGCCCGTTTTTGCCCGCTATGCGGTTCGTTCCCGGTTCGAAGTTGATCGTTACCCCGTCTCCCTTGGGCCCTTCTCCATACGATTTGATGTTCTTCAGCCGCATCGACCGGACGATCATGCAAAGTTCTCCAGCACTTCCTGAGTTAATCGGCGATCCGTCGTCGCCGGATTGGACGTCGCCAGCAGGTCTAACAGTGGACTGCGCCCTATCAGTTCTGCCAGCTCAGGTCCGGATTTGCCTTGGCGAACCGCTTGTTTGAGCTCGTAACAAAAGCCGGCAAACTCGTCCTCGCGCTGTTCAATCCCCGAGAGATCTTTGGAGGCAGCGACCTCCCGGATCGCGTCTCTTTCCAGCTGTTCTCGGGAGATACCTTTTGAGGTCAGTTCGGTCTCTGCGGAAGATCCTCCAATCTCCAGACCAGCCAGATCGAAGGCCACGGCAAAGACCTCCGCCTGGCTCTCGATCTCGCTTGCAGCCAAGGCCTGGTCGAACGAGATGCGGTTCAGGTTGAGTCTTCCGGTCAGCCTGAGATCAATCACAGATTCGGGCGCGACGTTGGCGGCCCGTATAAGCCTCACCGATTCTTTGATCAGGGCCGCAGCGCCATCCTTGGTCTTATTTCCAAAAGGGCAACAATCGAGCGTGATGCGGTGGACGTCCCGCCGCGGATTACTGCGAATGCGAAGGTCGATCGGTTTTTGGCGCTGCGCGGGGTCAATCTCCAGAACCGCGTATCCGCGAGCCAGAGCAACTCCTCCAGCATACCGATCATAACGCCCTTCGCTCAAATCGCAGTTTTCCAAAGACCCCGGGTTGCAGGCCCAGTCGCCGTGACGCATCGGATGATGAATATGGCCTAAAGCCAGATAGCAAACTTTCTCGTTGAGCGCCCACAAATCCGACTCAGAAAATCCGCCCCCTTCTCCGACGAAATAGTCCGGCCCGGCGTGCAACATCAGAACGTGCGTCCTTTCGCTCTCCAGCCGCGACACAATCTGGCGGACCTTGAACGGCGTGGCGGCGCCAAGATAACCGGCTCCCACGAAACGAATCCCGCCATAGTCGATCCATGATCCTGCTTTGCGGGCAGGATCCCACGAAGTCAAGATCGGCCCGGCCGAATCGAAGGTGACCCGCAGTAACACCAGCAGATCATCTTCCGCCAAAAATTGCATCCAGGTGGTTTCTTCGGAGTGAATGAAGGCTCTGTCGTGATTTCCTTCGATGGCAAGAACCGGTATTCCGTTCTCCTTCAGGAATCCAAGGACCTGTTGGGCCTGGCGCAAATTGGGGGGATCCACGGTTGGCCGGTCAAATAGATCGCCGGCAATCAGGAAAACGTCCACTCGTTCTTCCACCGCTTTCCTGGCGACAAAACTGAAGGCTTCCGCCAGGTCAGAGTCGGGCAATCTGCCATCCAGCCTTCGACGGCCAAGATGCACGTCGGCAACATGAAAAAGTTTCACCTTCTAATTCAGAATTCAGAATTCAGGAGTCAGGAGTTGCGGATGAAGAACGATTCAGCCGGTAGTCCGATTCCATCTCGTTATTTGTTCCCGTTCCGTTGTCTTTGCCTCTTGTACTCCTGATTCCTGACTCCTGACTCCTGACTCCTGAATTCTGAATTCTGAATTCTGAATTCTACATCGTCGTTATCGCCACCTGGCCTTCGTCCGGAACAAACTGCAAAGAATTGACCAGCGGCCTTCCGAATACCGGAGAGGAGATTTCGAACTCGTCCTTTTCCATCGGCCGGATCCCATCGGCAAAACTCAAGGTCGAAGTGCCAAAAAAGTGAATGTGCAGATCCCCGGCCCGACGAAACTGTGGGTATTTGAAATGGTGATGCTCCAGATTGGCGAAGGTGTGACACATGTTCTCTTCCCCGCTAACAAAGGGCTTCTGCCAGATCGGCTGTCCGTTTCGCAGGATCCTGCTCACTCCCTCCACCGCCCGAGGTAGCTCACCGAGACGCAATTCCGGGCCGAAACTGCAGCAACGGAGCTTCGAATGGGCAAGCCACAGATAGTTTTGCCGTTCCGTGACGTGATCCGAAAACTCGTTGCCCAGGGCGAACCCGACGCGATAAGGCTCTCCCTCCGGACCAACCAAATAAATTCCCACCAACTCCGGTTCTTCACCGGCATCCAGAGCAAAGGCAGGAACTGGAATCGGCGCATAAGGCGCCACAATCGAGCTGCCATCCCCTTTGTAAAACCATTCCGGTTGCGCGCCGATTTGCCCTGACTCCGGTTTGCCCTTCTCGAGGCCGAGCTTGAACATTTTCATCGAATCCGTCAGCGTACCGGACGGGTCGTTCAGTTTCACATGCATGGAGTCACGCGTATCAGCGCTTCCCAAATGAGTCAGCCCGGTGCCCGAAACATAACAGTGCGCAGCATCGGGGTGCATCATCGGTGGTAATAATGCGCCTGCCTCCACAAGCCCTTGGTAAGAGACCCGTTCGCCCGTTTTCAACAACTCGATCGTGTCCCGGAGCGAGCCTCTCTCCAGAATCGCCCGTTGAGCCAAGGCATAAGTTCCACCTTGGATCTCGAGCATCTGGACTGCCTCCGCATCCAGGACAAGCCCTGCGCGAGTCTCTCCGTGATCGCGGAACTGGATAAGCCGAATATCCGAAATCTGAGCCGATGCGATATTCTCCATTGGAAAAGACTCCCGTTTACAGCCGGTTTTCGAACTTGACTGATATCAGGCCGTCGAAGAAGTGCAAACGGGAACGCTCCGCCTGCACGGATGGTCCCGCGGAACCGCCCGGTCACAAGGGGAGGAGCCTGAATTTTTATTTGACTCGAGATCTATAATCATGCCGGGTTGGGATCGGCAGCATCCTCCCAAAGTGTCCGATGAAAAAATGAACTGGAAGACCAGGATAGATCATCACGGCATCCTCCCGACGGATTGGCCGAAGGGTTGTCTTGTCGGGCGGGTGTGGCGTCCCGACGTCCAAGGACCTTCTGTCGTCGTCGTTCGCGATGGAGCGCTGCTCGACATTAGCGAGGCATTTCCTACCATGGCGGAGCTGTGTGATGCCCAGAAACCGGCGGCCAGGGTCGCCGCGCTTTCCGGGGAGCCGGTCGGTGCGCTCGATGAAGTTCAACAAAATTCGCCACCTGATCAACGGGATCCGCGCAAACCTTGGCTGCTCGCGCCCGTCGACTTGCAAGCTATCAAGGCGGCCGGTGTCACTTTTGCCGTCAGCTTACTGGAACGAGTGATTGAAGAACAGGCGCGCGGGAATCCGCAGGAATCTTCTGCCATTCGAAATGAAATCGTCTCCTCCGTTGGGCAGGCCCTGGACCAACTGAAACCGGGAAGCCGGCAAGCGGCTTCTTTGAAGGAGGTCTTGATCAGCAAAGGCCTTTGGTCTCAATACCTGGAAGTCGGGATCGGACCAGACGCAGAACTTTTCACCAAGGCCCAGCCGATGTCGGCTGTCGGTTACGGTCACGATGCCGGATTCCATCCGATGTCGGTTTGGAACAACCCCGAGCCAGAGGTTGTCCTCGTCGTTTCGAGTTCCGGCGAGATCAAAGGGGCATCGCTCGGCAACGACGTCAATCTGAGGGATGTCGAAGGCCGGTCCGCGCTGCTGCTTGGCAAGGCCAAGGATAATAACGCCAGCTGCGCGATCGGCCCATTCATCCGGCTGTTCGACCAAAGCTTTTCTCTCGACGATGTCCGCCGAACGGAAGTTCACATGACCATCGACGGGGAGGACGGATTTCATCTCCAGGCGGTCTCGTCGTTATCCC
>JAFAKL010000532.1 GCA_019235445.1 Verrucomicrobiota bacterium
TGATTAGCAAGAAGTTTTAGACGACGTAGAGTCGGCCTCCGAGGCGCAGTAAGCAAACCGTCCCTCCGGGAGAGGCTGCGCTCTTTCGTTGTATGATTTTCCTCGCATTTATCCCGGAGGGATTAAACGAGGGTAGCCAGGCACGAAGTGCCTGGAAAAAAGAAAAAAGCCGCGTCTAGTCCCGTAGGGACGGTTGATCAAGGTTTGCTCCAAATGTGTCATTCTCCTTTCCTGGGAAAAGATCTCTGGAACTAGTGAGCAGATCAACCGTCCCTCCGGGACGGGTCCACTTTTCTCTCGTGTCCAGGCACTTCGTGCCAGGCTACTTTCGTTTGGTCCCTCCGGCTAAACCAAATACGAAAGCCCGAGGTTTAATGGCCGGGCGGCAGCAATCGTCGATGCGCCCCGAAGTTTCGGCAGCCGCAATCAGCGCCCGCTGCTATCGCCTTCGGCGGCTAAACACCAGTTGGGCCGTGATATTTGTGATCGTGACAAGGGCTACCAGGACCAGGGAGGCGGTCCAGGCCATTTGGATCTGGTAATCGTAGGGCAGCGTCGAAAAATTATAGATAAGCACGGACAACGAGCCGGTTGGCTGCATAAGGGACTTCATCCAGTACTGGTTGAAAGCTGCCGTGAACAGAACCGGCGCAGTTTCGCCAGCGGCGCGCGCGACCCCGAGCATGATCCCGGTCATGATGGCCGGCAGCGCCTCGGGCAACACGATGCGGAAGATAGTCTGTAATCGGGTCGCCCCGAGCCCGTAGGAGGCTTCTCGCAACGCTTTGGGAACTCCCATTAGCGATTGCTCCGTGGTCAGGAGGATGGTCGGAAGGGTCAGAACTGCGAGCGCCACGCCGCCGGCGAGGGCAGAGGCGGTCCCCGTCGGTAACACAATCACGGAAAACGCGAAGACGCCGCAAATAATCGATGGAATGCCCGTCAACAGTTTGGCAACGAAGCGGACGGCGTTCGACAGTTTAGATTTCGGACTGTACTCGTTCAGATAAATTGCGGAAAGAACGCCGAGCGGCGTCGCAAAAAGCAGCGCAAGAGCGACCATCACCGCGGTTCCCTGGATCGCGTTGCCAAAGCCCCCTCCGGTCAGACCGGGGGCTGGCGGCAATTGGGAGAATACAGAAGGCTTCAACAGCGGAATGCCCTTTTCCAGCAGCAGAAAAACGATTGAAAACAGCGGAATGAGAGTCAGGAAGGAAACTGTCACGCAGACCACCGTCCAAAACGTGTTTCTCAGAATTCTGATCCTCGAAAGGTGGTCAGCGGCTTTGAGAGAGCGGCCGGTAAAGGCCGTTGTCGTTGCAGCGTCTGCCATGTGATCAGCGGATTCCAGCGGTGGTTTTTTCGGCGTGGCGGAGGACTGCCTCTCCAACCATATTGACGATGAGAGTGAGCAACACCAGAGCCAATGCGGCATACATCAGCGCGCTTATCTGGAGTCCTTGCGCTTCACCGAACTGGTTGGCCAGGAGTCCCGCCAATGTCCCGGCGGGTGAAAGCAGGGACCAACTCAGGCGGGGGCTATTCCCGATCAACATGGCCACCGCCATGGTTTCGCCCATTGCCCGGCCAAAGGCAAGAATCGTTGCTGCGACTATCCCGGGCGCAGCGGTCGGAACAAGGACACGAAATATTGTCTCCCAACGGGTTGCCCCAACCGCATAGGAACCTTCCCGCAGGGTAGGGGGAACTGCGACCAGCGTTGCGCGAGAGATTGCGGTGATTGTTGGCAAGACCATGATCGCCAACACCAAACTGGCGGTTAGCATGCTGTTGCCGACAGAGGGTCCGCTAAACAATGGGACAAACCCGAGGTAATCAGCGAGGTATCCACCATATTGTTGGACGATCGGGATAACCACCGCGATGCCCCAGAGACCGTAAACAACGCTCGGAATCGCCGCCAATAACTCGACGACGAACCGGATCACTTGCCGGACAGCCAGCGGCAAGAAATTTTCGCTCAGGAACAGGGCAATGAATACTCCTAGAGGCAAGGCAAGACAAAGTGCAATGAGCGAACTCACTGCCGTCCCGATAAGAAACGGCAGAGCCCCGTACCGGTTCCGATTGACATCCCAGACCGTGCTGGTGAAGAAGTTCAAGCCGTTCTGCTGGATCGATGGCCAAGCCGGCATGACGATGCTCTCCAGAATCCAGAGAAGAGTCAAAACCGATGCCACGGCAGCGACCCAGGTAAGGGCCAGGAAGAGGTCGGGCCGCCTCTTGCCCCCCTTCAACTGGCTGCTAGCCGGTGCTCTTCCTTCACTTGTCATAATTTTGACCCTTGGAATTGGGACAGATTATTCCCCAGCCTTCAGCGCTTCCATGTCCTTATCGACAATTTGCTTCGGCAAGGGGATGTAGCCAAGGTCCTCGGAAAACTTCTGTCCGTCAGTGAGCCCCCAGGTGACAAACTTTTTCACCGCCTCACCTATGGGAGCATTGTCATATTTCTTGTAAATTAATAGCCACGTGAAAGTAGCGATCGGGTAGCAATCTTTTCCGTCGGGATCAGAAGGCCAGGCACGGAGCAGATTCGGCGGGAATTGGGTTGTCGCCAAAGTGGCTGCGCCAGTTGCGGTCGTCGCAGTCACGAACTCGCCAGCCTTGTCCTGCAGTTGTGCGAACGGAAGCTTGTTGTGCTGTGCGTACCCGTACTCGACATAGCCGATCGCGCCTCTGTTCTGCTTGATCAGCGCCGTCACACCGTCATTCCCTTTTCCGGCCACCCCTGTCGGCCACGTAACGCTCGTGCCCTCGCCCACCTGGTCTTTGAATTCAGGGCTGATGCTCGAGAGATGCTTGGTGAAAACGAAATTGGTGCCGCTTCCATCCGAACGCTCGCACACCGTGATCGACATGTTCGGAAGTTTTACTCCCTCGTTTGTTTTAGTAATAGCGGGATCGTTCCACTTCTTGATTTTTCCGAGGAAAATCCCGACGTAGGCATCCCGGGAAAGTTTGAGAGTTTCAACACCCGGCAGGTTGTACGCCAGCACAATGCTTCCAGCGGTCGCGGGCACCAGCACAACCCCCTTTTTGACCGCAGCGATCTCTTGATCCGTCATCGCCGCATCACTTGCGCCAAAGGAAACGAGGTCCTGAGTGAACTGCTTAATCCCGGCGCCACTCCCGATTGCCTGATAATTAATCTGCACATCCGGATTTGCTTTGGTATACTCCGCAATCCAGCGCTGATACAGGGGTGCGGGAAAGGTTGCGCCTGCGCCCTGCAGCTGCGTAGCTGCCAAAGCCGGCCGCTGCAGAAGCAGGGCAGCCAGAACCGCTAACAAAAGGAATGAGAATTTGGAGGTTTTCATACGGGTGTGCTAAGCAACCCACTCATCAATTTCACTGGATTCAGCAATCTCTCAATTGTTACATTCGCGTGACAGTAAGCGAAGTGGCCTCGCTTTGGACTTTGCTTTCCTTCCAACCGCTAACCGGAGGCTTTAGACTTTCTCCCTCCGTCTCGTCCCTTACCGCCTCATCCGCTGCCAGTTACCGAGCGAACAGGTGTTTGGTGTATCTCGTCCGGACCCTCCTTTTTCTCGTCCCGGCCTGGACTTCGAATGTCGGTTTGGCCCAGCTCGCCGATCTCGCGCCTCGGCCCGAGCTGAGCCCCGAACAGGTCGTCGAATACCAGGTGACCGCATTTCAACACAATGATGAACCGCAATCAGACGCGGGAATCGAGCGCGCTTTCCGGTTCGCTTCCCCTTCCAACAGGGAGATGACCGGGCCCCTTGCGCATTTTGTTCAGATCGTTAAGAGCCCTCTCTATTCGCCGATGCTGAATAATCGATCTTCCTCTATCGTCGGGGCTCAAGTGCGCGACGACCAGGCGAAGATCACTGTGAAGGTTGTTGCGGCGGACGGACGGCGAGTGATCTACGTATTCGCTCTTTCTAAGCAGACCGAGGGAGAATTCAATAACTGCTGGATGACCGATGCCGTGGCGCCCCTGGAGGTCAAGGATGATAACTCGGACCAGGGCATGACGATTTGAAGTTGACCTCCCAGTGCACCGTCTCATGTCAATTTGGATATGCGCCCTGATACCGCCGTCCGGCTCGGACCGCCTTGGCGGTGGCCCATTTTGAACACAACGACATTACCATTCCATGCGAGACGGTGCACTAGCTTCGCCCGGCAATAGGGGCGGAACGTCCGATCTGGCACGTTCGACGAGAATATATCGGCTTCCGGCACTGACCCGTCTTCTTATTCGGTTCGGTTCCATTCTCGTCAACCTGTTGTGCGCAACGTTACGTTACAAAGTGGTCGACGAAGCAGGTTTTCTGGACAAGCCGTTTCCCAGGCCGGTCGTCATCCTGGTCTGGCATAACCGCATTCTGGCCATGCCCGCGGTTTTTCGCCGTTATTATCCAAAACGAAAAGGGCTGCTCGTCCTTACCAGCGCCAGCCGGGACGGCGCTTATCTCTCCGAGTTTGTGCGCTGCTTCGGGATGGGCGCAGTCCGTGGATCGAGTTCGCGCCGTGGTGCGGCTGCGCTTCTGGATCTGGTCCGAAGTGTGGAAGCCGGGTTTGACCTTTGCATCACCCCGGATGGACCAAGGGGCCCTCGATACAGCTTGGGCCCCGGTGCTCTTCTTTTGTCAGAGAGATGCCACGTTCCCTTGATGCCGTTACTGGTGGAGTACTCGGCCTTCTGGCGATTCAAATCCTGGGACGGATTCGCCGTCCCGAAACCTTTCTCGCTCGTGACGGTTACGGCATTATCCTTGATAGAAATTGAATCCAGTGAAACCGAAGCGGCCTTTGAAGAAAAACGGCTCCAAGTTGAAACCCGCATGACCGAACGGTTGGTGATGAAGTAGTGCTCAATCACTTACCATGATCGACAATTACTCCAGCGTCAGCCGGCAAATCCGCCAGGAACTCATCAGTTTGGCGCCGATCTTTTTGCGATAGAACTCGATGGCGGGTTCGTTCCAATCGAGAACGGCCCATTCGACCCGCCCGTAATTTCTTTCCTTGGCAATCTCAATGAGGCGCATCATTAACGCTGTTCCGATTCCTTTGCCTCGGTATTCGGGTTGGACGAATAAATCTTCCAGGTACAGGCCCGGCTTTCCGAGAAACGTCGAGAAATTCTCAAAAAATAATGCGAAACCCACCGTCTCCTGGCGCCAGAACGCCAGAAGCACTTCCACGTTTGAACCCGGATCGGAAAGCGTCCTTAGGAAATCCGCGGGAGTCGAGACCACCTCGTGTCCGAGTTTCTCGTACTCCGCCAGCGCGCAAACCAGCTGGAAAATGGCGTGCGAATCCTCGGGAGTGGCAAAACGAAGGCAAAGGTCGGGCATAAGATAGTTGGCAGTGTCAGTTGAACTGGCACTGACAACTGATTGGCAACATTCTTCGACCATGATAAAAGGCGGTCAATGCGTCTCTTAGTGACAGGTGGGTGCGGATTTATCGGTAGCAATTTTATCAGGTATGTTTTGGAGCACTATCAACCGGAGATGATCACCAATGTCGATGCCCTGACCTATGCGGGTTCTTTGCAGACAACGGCAGATTTTTTGCCCAAGTTTGGAGATCGCTACGAGTTCGTCCACTCCGATATTGCGGACTTCCAGGCCATGGACCGGGTCATGTCGAACCACAGTTATTTTGCGGTGGTGAACTTCGCCGCCGAAACCCATGTTGACCGAAGCATCGCCTCTCCCGAGAATTTCATTCACACGAATATAGTGGGCACCAGTAATCTCCTGGATGCCGCCAGACGGCGTGGTGTGAAGCGTTTTGTTCAGGTATCCACCGACGAGGTTTACGGTTCCCTGGGAGAGACCGGCCGATTCACCGAAGAGAGCTCCCTCCGTCCCAGTTCGCCGTATTCAGCGAGCAAGGCATCGGCTGATTTGTTAGTCCTGGCTGCGCACAGAACCTATGGCCAGGACGTGGTCGTAAGCCGTTGCTCCAACAATTATGGGCCCTGCCAGTTCCCCGAAAAACTCGTGCCTCTCGCCATCTCGCGCGCTCTGTCCGAAAAATCCGTGCCGCTGTACGGGGACGGATTAAATGTCCGCGACTGGATCCATGTCGAGGACCATTGTGCGGCCGTTTTTGATCTTCTGATGCAGGGGCGCGCAGGCGAAATCTACAACGTGGGCGCGGATAACGAACGCAGAAATCTGGACCTCGTGCGGACGATTCTGGCGCATCTGGGAAAGGGCGGAGAGTTGATCGAATTCGTGCCCGATCGGCCCGGACATGATCGCCGGTACGCAATCGACTCAAGTAAGATCCGTACTGAGATCGGCTGGAAACCACTGCACGATTTCGCACGAGGTCTCGCCGAAACGGTTGATTGGTATCGCCAGAATCAATCCTGGTGGCAGGACGCCAAGCGGGCGGGATGAAACGTCAGATTGCCATCGTTGGCAAAAACGGGCGTCTCGGTGCCGCCCTTTGCCAGGCCCTCGCCGAGGAAAATCAAGTTCTCCCATTCGGGCGCGAGGAACTCGACCTGAGAGAGCCGGTTTGGGAGCAGTTGAAAGGCGTTCAATTCGACTTATTGATCAATGCCGCGGCTGCCACAAACGTTGATTGGTGCGAATCGCACGAAATCGAGGCGCTTCGGATCAATGGCTATGCGGTGGCCGAGCTTGGCGCCCTTTGTGCCGAACGAGATGCTCGCTGCCTGCACGTGAGCACGGACTACGTTTTCGATGGCTTGTCCTCGCGTCCTTATTTAGAAGAGGATCCAGCTTTGCCGATCAGCGTCTACGGCAAATCGAAACGGCTCGGAGAAGAGCTGCTTCTCGATGCCCACCCTGACCACCTGGTCATTCGGGTCTCCTGGGTCTTCGGACCGGACAAACCAGGTTTCATTGATTGGGCCTTGGACCAGGCGCTGAACCATGACAACTTGTCAGCCATTGACGATAAGACTTCGTCGCCGACGTACACCCTAGATTTCGTGCGATGGATTCGGCCCTTCCTCTTCGAATTGCCCATCGGAGGTATTGTTCATTTGTGCAATCCGGGGGGATGCACGTGGCGCGAGTATGCTCAATGGGCCATCGACGCGGCTTGTCTGGAAGGGGTTCCCTTGAAAGCGCGCGAAGTTCAGCCGATCACTCTAAATTCCATGAGCAGCTTCCTGGCGCGTCGTCCTCCTTACACCGTTCTAGAAATTGGAAAATTCTTGAACCTGACGGGTTTGCGGGCGCGTCCCTGGAGGGATGCCGTTCAGCATTTCGTGCGAGGGAAATTTTTGGGGACGCAATGATTTCGCGGAAACTTCGTCCTGAAGGCGGGTTCTGTGCGGGCGGCTGTATCGTTTTAGGTGCCGTGCTCTTGCTCATCGTCGGAGCGGTGGTTTGGGGAGCTTATTCTACTTACCAGGGCGCCTACCTGATGACCTCACCGCGTCCCCGCGAATTTGAGCCGATCCCTTCCGTCGCTCAACAAAATGCCGCTTTATTGAAATGGAGGGCGTTAAAAGAAGCGTTGCCGCAAGGGGAAGAGTCGGAATTCAGATTTACGGCCGAAGATTTGAATGCCTGGTTTTTCGCTGACAGGAAGAACGCTGATCTTATCCCACACCTTCGATTCCGGACCATCGACGACTGGATCGTTGCCGAGGTGAGCGTTCCGCTGAGTTTCATGGCGGAGGTGCCAACGCTTCCCTCCTTGCGAAACCGTTTTTTCAATGGCAAAATTGCCGCCCGGTTGGCGGTCGAGAAGAACGAAATAAAGATCACCAGCCTCGATCTGGAAGGGAACGGACATCGGCTCCCGTGGTTGTTCACCGGACAAGGATACCGTGACACCGTGACGCAAACGCTGGATCAAGGAATACGGGGCCGTTTGCCCGATGGAGATCTCTTCGTCTCTCGCCTCGAGTCAATCCGAGTGGAAAACGGTCAAATCGTCGTTCGTTTCAGAAGCGGAAACAGCCCTTGACGGGCCCAGAAACGCGGCCTACGGCGTTCACCGTTCACCGTTCACCGTTCACCCAGTCCGGGTGAACGGTGAACGGTGAACAGTGTGATCAGCTCGGCGAGGAGGTCGAGATGGCTTCCGTGGTATAGGTCGGTGCGGGGCCTTCCAGCAGTTCCATTCTAACCGTCATCGAAGAGAACTTCGCCGGACCAAAGATGGTGGCAAAGGAGGTGTCAGCGGCATCGCGACCGGTACCGATGCGAATTAATCCAGTCTGGGGGGCCAGCCGCGTCGGATCGAAGATGTACCAGCCCCCGTCCAGATAAGCCTCGAAGTAGGCGTGAAAATCTGGCGGTTGTAAAGCATACGCGTAGCCGGCCACAAACCTTGCCGGAATCAGGACGGCGCGACAAAAGGCGATGGCTAAATGGGCAAAGTCGCGACAAACTCCGGCCCGCTCGGTCGCCGTATCGTAGGCGGAAGTAAGCGGATTCGTACTTCCTCGCAGGTATTCCACGTTGTCATGAATCCAGTTACAGATCGCTGTCACGCGAGAAAAGCCGTGCTGCAGTTTGCCGAACTCATGTTGCGCGAGCCGCACCAGCATGTCCGACTCGCAGTAACGACTTGGGTAAAGGTAAGGAATGACTCCCGAAGGTATTCCAGAGGGCACGGTTTCAGGAAGATGGTCTCCTTTCTGCAGATGATGATTCAACTCCACAGTCGCTTCATAGGACACCCGCAGCGGCCCTGGACCGGAGGAAAAACGGTGGTGTCTTTTTTCCTCCACTGTTGAGAGGGACTCTTCTACTTGATAGGCTGGTGTAGTCTCGAATTTCTCACTTCGAACGCGCTGAAACGAATTATCCACTACTCCAACGTTGAAAATAAATGCGCTCGGTCCCATGACCTCGTAATTGAGGTCGCAGCCCACACGAAATGTCGCTCCATTCATACGGTTTCCTCCCACATGCCGTTTTCTGACCAGTTCCCATGCCCGGCCGCGTAGCTTCGTTGCTCATGGCGGGATTGCAATGGGATTCGAAGCGGTCACCGCCTGAACCGGAGGGAACCCCCTAAGCGCTAACTTAACCTAAGGAAAATCCTACAACGAAAGAGCGCAGCCTGTCCCGGAGGGACCAAACGAAAGTAGCCCGACTCCGCAAGGCCTACGTCGCGACCGCACGTCAGGCAGTTCTTACTGGGGCTGTCGAGGCGCGCCGTAGTCTGCGAAGGCGGCCTGGCACGAAGTGCCTGGAAACAAGAGAAAAGTGGACCAGTCCCAGAGGGACGGTTGATGTGCTCACTAGTACTACTGTACTGTGGATGAATTCCGTTTTGCTTTGTGATGCCACCGAGACCAAGGAAGGAGAATGACACATTTGGAGGAAACCTTGATCAACCGTCCCTACGGGACTAGACGCGTCTTTTTTCTTTTTCCAGGCACTTCGTGCCAGGCTACCCTCGTTTTAATCCCTCCGGGATAAAGGCGTCACGGCACCTCACTGCCGCTGCAATAAGTTAACGCTTAAGGGGGCGCAGCCCCAGGAAAAGGGTTGGTCGTCGCCTTCGGCGCCGATTGCCCGGGGTTTCAACCTAGTTTCAATCCCGGGGAAACATCCAAAGCCTTCGGGACGAAGAATCATCCTAAATGCGCCTTATCTTCGCGAGATCTCGTCGTCGATGCGCGGCCGCAGCCAACGGAATGCATCTCCCGCAGGCTACTTACCAAAAGAACAAGATGCTGGCCAGGCTTCGCATCATTGGCTAACGGACTCGCGCCGCCCTGAATGGCCGGCCGGGATTTGCTATCGATTCCTGAGCCGCAATCAATTGAATTTCTCGCGCACCTTTCTCTGCGGTGGCTTCGAGCACCGCAAATACCGCTGCCGTAGTGAGTTCGAGGGCGATTTGGATAGATCCGGATGTGCGCCAATGGGCAAAGAAGAGAGCAGCCGTCACATCGCCGGCACCGTTGACATTCACCTGCAGCAAGGGTGTTTCAATCAGGTACCCGCCTGCGGAGTCCACTGCCAGCATCTCTATTCGATCGTGCCCAGCGTCGCGACGGCGCAAGCTCGTGACCAGCACCACCCTCGGGCCGCCGGCCATGACCTGGTCCACGGAGGCAAGGGCCGATTCGAGGTCCGTCACTTTACGATCGGTCAGGTATTCCAGCTCAAACTGGTTCGGGGTGATGATCGTTGCTTCCGGCACGATCCGGTCTCGGATGAACTCTGGAATCCCCGGCCGGACAAAAAATCCTCGGCCGACGTCGCCCATCACCGGATCGCAGCAGTAGGTGGCGTCTGGATTGGCTCTCTTTACCCGCGTGAACGCCTCAAGAATCACTCCCCCGAGCGAAGCATCGCCCATGTAACCGCTGAGAACACCGTCGCATTCGTGGAGAACACCCCGTTCCTCTATTCCCAGAACTACTTCTGCCAACGTTTGAACAGGCAAAACGATTCCTCGCCACGCTCCATATCCAGTGTGATTCGAAAAATAGACTGTGTTCACCGGCCAAACCTCGACCCCGATCCTCTGCAGGGGAAAAACCGCCGCACTATTTCCGACGTGCCCATACGCGACGCTGGACTGAATGGATAAAATCGTCATGGCAACGTGGAAAGCTTCAGCGCCAGACTATCACAAGCCAAACCGGTTGCGATAATTCGCACTAGCTGAGTTGAAAGTCGGGAAATTCGACATTTGTCGTTTCGGCGCGAATTGTCAGATTGTGAGTATCAATCCTTCTCAATCTTCCATTCCTGCGCGCACTCTTGGAACCTCCGGGCCGGTCGTCTCTGGCATTGGCTTGGGTTGTATGGGCATGTCCGACTTTTACGGGCCGGCCGACGAGTCAGAAAGCCTGGCGACCATTAACGCCGCCTTGGATGCCGGGATCACTCTTATCGACACCGGCGATTTCTATGGCATGGGCCATAACGAAATGCTGTTATCCAAGGTCCTGAAAACCCGGCGAAGCGAAGCGTTTGTGTGCGTGAAATTCGGAGCGCTCCGCACCCCGGAGGGAGCCTTCATTGGGTTGGATTTAAGACCTGCGGCAGTGAAGAATTTCCTCGCTTATTCGCTCAAGCGTTTGAAAACCGATCACATAGACCTCTATCAACCCTGCCGTGTTGATCCCCGTGTCCCGATTGCGGACACGATCGGTGCGATGGCGGAAATGAAGCAGCTGGGGTACATTCGGTATCTCGGGCTCTCGGAGGCAGGACCGGAAACCATCCGGCGCGCGCACGCGATTCATCCTATTGCCGCCCTGCAAATCGAGTATGCGCTGGTGACTCGCTCCCTGGAAGACGCCATCCTTCCCGTCACGCGCGAGCTGGGAATTGGCATCACCGCGTACGGTGTTCTTTCGCGAGGCCTCCTGAGTGCCACACCCAAAACGCCGGATGCCTCCAAAGGCGATTTCCGCGGTATGTTTCCTCGGTTCAAGCCGGAAAATCTTCGCCGGAACCAGGAACTGGCCGACGCGCTGCGGGAAATTGCGAGCCAAAAGAACTGCACTTTGCCGCAGCTGGCCCTGGCCTGGGTTCTCTCCCGTGGACCCGACATCATCCCGTTGATTGGCGCTCGCACCATTGAACGCCTGAACGAGGCACTCGGCGGATCCAGGGTGAGCTTATCTTCAGACGATTTAGCCGAGATCGATCGAGTCGTTCCCCGGGACGCCATAGCAGGGGAACGTTATCCAAAAGAACAGATGGCCATGCTGGACAGCGAACGCTCCTCCAGCCGAGCCTCTGTGAAATGACCGGAACCAATCGTCTCGTGTTAACGCCGCTTTTCCCGACCTCTGCCAAAAATCCACCCGCAGCAAACGTTGAACGTTAAACGCCGAACGTCTAACGTTGAACGCCGAACGCCGAACGCCTATGAACCAATCGCTCACCGGCAAAATCGCCATTGTCACGGGCGCGAGCTCAGGCATCGGCCGCGCTGTCGCTTACGAATTCGCCAGGCAAGGCGTCAAACAGGTCTTGACCGCTCGTTCGAAAGAAAGGCTTGTTGCGGTGGCCGAAGACCTGGATTCGGAAGTCATCGTTGTGCCGGCGGATATGACCAGTCCAAAAGATATCCGGTTGATTGTGGAGCGCGCAGTCGGCGAATTCGGCCGGATCGATATCCTGCTGGCAAACGCCGGGATCTACATTTCCGGGGACGTCATTGAGGGAGAACCGGATGCCTGGGACCAACTGATCAGTACCAATGTCACCGGCGTCTTCCGGTTGGTGCACGCTGTTCTGCCTCATCTGGTGGCACAACACGCTGGTGACATTCTCGTTACCAGCTCCATCTCGGGTCATCAGGCCATTCATTGGGAACCGATCTACAGCGCTTCCAAGCACGCGGTCCAATCGTTTGTCCACGGTTTGCGCCGTCAACTACTGACCAGCGGGATCCGGGTAGGCGCCGTAGCCCCGGGAATGGTTCTCAACGAACTCTGGGGCGCGGTCGATCCGGTCGAGATTGACCGGAAGATTGGCCTGGGAGCGGGCCTGCGCTCCGAGGACGTGGCGGAAGCCATTGTCTTTATGTTAACCCGCCCTCAAAATGTCACCATCCGAGATCTGGTGATGCTGCCGCGCACGCAAGATTTGTGACGTATCGATGGTGAACGATATCAGGCGTCCAGGTCGCGGCGACGGATTCTATAAGCTGATTGGCTTAATGCGATCTACTCCGGCGGCTTTCGCATGAACAGGTGGATGTTGATCCTGGCCGGAGACAGTTGAGAAGCTGATTTCGCGGTTTACTCCGAAAAACTTGACAATTCGAGTTGCGAGTTTTCAAAACCGCGCCGATTTTACTTCTCCAATCAATAAAACGCGGGGTGGAGCAGCCTGGTAGCTCGTCAGGCTCATAACCTGAAGGTCGTAGGTTCAAATCCTACCCCCGCAACCAATTTCGGATCTGGTAAAGCGACAGGGTTTCTCCTTTAAGTTCCTTATCATAAGGCTGTTGCCTAGGTAAGATCCGCTTAAGACCGCAGGGCTTATAGAGCGTCACCCGGTACTCGTTTTCTAGTGATGCATATGGCTTATCCCTGGAGCAGAGATCTTCTCGGAACGGCCTTCGTCTACCGCAACATTTAGTTGGACCTGACGTGGCCACTGCTCCTCAGCCCATTGCATTTCAAGCTCGCCCTGCACAAACCAATCGACATCCTCCCGGACGAATCTCGCATGATGATAGGCGGTGACACCCTCTACATGGATTCCTGACATGAGCTGCACCGCATCTATCCGCCGAGACAAATAAAGGGGCAACACGTCGCCTGTGAATTCGGTGCTCCCGGTCGCAACGATGTTCGCCGCAAGCGGTCTGGTTCTTGCATCTTCTTTCTCGCGTTTGCCCGCCATACGAGGAAATGTACTTTCCTCAAGCAAACGCCCGCAGCAGACTGGAAGTGTTGCCTGAAATTGGAGACCGGAACAGAAGTGTCCCCGGCTGACGGGCGCGCGTAACTCGGTCGGGAGATCCTCCAGGATTTTCAGATCGTTACTACGATCTTCCCGCTTGCTTGATTTGAGTCCATCAAACGATGGGCCTCTTGCAACTCGGAAAATGAAAATGTTCTGCCCGCCGGGATCTTCATCTCGCCCTTTTCCACCAAATTTAGATATTTCTGCAATTCCTCAGCGGATAGATCCGTCGCCTCGCCAGCATACGAGGTAAGCTTAACGGCGGTAGGAATAGCATTCATCGGCGCAAAGTGTTCTATCTCCCACTGGCCCCCAAGGCCTCCGGTCATGCACACGATCCCGCCTCGCTTGGCCGTCTGAAGAGAATCCAGCAACGAACCGGCACCAACCAGGTCTAGTACCCGATCCACCCCTTCGGGATATTTCTTCCTCATCTCGTCCGCGACCTCGCCCTTGTCTACGATGACATCCGAGGCGCCAAGTCTCTGAAGGGAATCGATCCTCGCGTCGGAACGCGTTGTTGAAATGACCTTGAGCCCTGCGTTCTTAGCCATCTCAAGAGCGCACAGGCCGATCGAGGAAGTTCCTCCACGAATCAAAAGGGTTTGTCCCTTTTCGATTTCGAGACCTTGATAAAGACTCCCGTGAGTGGTTTGAACCATTTC
>JAFAKL010000020.1 GCA_019235445.1 Verrucomicrobiota bacterium
TCAAACCAGCGGAACGTTTTGGGGGCTGGAAGACCGATCTGGTCGAGGATCCGATGAACAACCGTATCGGCAATCTCTCCGGCAGAGGCGGGCTTACTGTAGAAAGAGGGAGCCGCCGGCAGAATGACTGCCCCTGCCTTGATGAGCGTAGCGCAGTTTCGGAGGTGTATCAGGTTCCATGGAGTTTCACGCGGCACCAGGACTAGCTTTCGCCTCTCTTTCAGAAAAACGTCCGCCGCACGAAGGATCAACGAGTCGCTTGTACCCGCCGCTATCCGTCCAAGCGTGCCCATAGTGCACGGAACGATGACCATCGCATCGAAATTGGTCGATCCGCTCGCGAACGGCACATTCATGCTGCGGTCGGTATGTTCGTGGACACCCTCTGGGACCGACAGTTGACCTAGCTCTTCGTGGATGACTTGTTTTGCGAAAGCGCTGAGGACAAGGTGAAGCTCATTGCGGGTGCAGTCGATCTGGGCCAGAAGGCGCTGCAGATAAATCGCGCCGCTGGCGCCGGTCCCGGCGATGACGAGTCTCATAGGGAGTTGTCAGTGGCAAGGTCAATGCCAGTCAGGCGGATATCGATCGGAGCCTGCACTGATAAGGATAAGTGTGGGAGCCGAAAGCGGGCTCAGCAACATAGTTTCCCGCCGACCCTGGCACTGAGACTGACCAGTGCTTTAGAGAAATCCTCCTGAGGCAAGTCGTTGGGTGAGGCCTTTGAAGCGGCTATAAGCGTCCTGATACAAAGAGGCTGTCGCCGCCGTCGGCATGGCACGCGAGGACTCATCCAGTTTTACCACCGCATCGAGCAGCTGCACAAGGTTCGCTGACTTGTTGTTCACCAGGCGATCGACCCAGGCACCATGCATGGCCGCGCCCAGTGCAGCTCCTTCGGCCGTGGCAAGACAGACGACCGGGATTCGAAAGATGTCCGCACAGATCTGGCGCCAAATGCGGCTTTTGCTCCCTCCACCGGTCAGCCGGATTTCGGATGGTTTAATCCCGAGGGAACGAAATCGATTCAACCCATAGGCCAATCCCAGGGTCACTCCCTCCATCGCAGCCCTGGCAAGATTGGCGGGCGCCATGTTGGAGGTCGTCAGGCCGTGAAAGACACCCACGCCGTTCGGAAGATTCGGAGTACGTTCACCAACCAGATAGGGCAGGAAGATGGCACCCGCTGCGCCCGGCGGCGTCTCGGCAATGGCAGCTTCCAACTGGTTGAGGTCCCAGCCAAACATTTTTCGGACCTGCTCGGTGGCAACAGTGACATTCATCGTACAAACGAGCGGGAGCCATTTATCGGTACTATCACAGAAGGCGGCAATTTCCCCTTGCGGATCCACGACCGGCTCAGTGGAATAGGCATAAACCGTACCGGACGTTCCTAGACTGGCGGTCACCACGCCCGGACTTACGTTACCCGTTCCGATCGCACCCATCATATTATCGCCCCCACCGGCGGATATGATAGGGCTGCTCTTTAATCCCCATTTAGCCCGCAGGTTTTCCCGCAGCAATCCGACCGCCTGGCGAGAAGAACCGACCGGCGGCAATTTCCCGATGAGCCCTTCGTCAATGAACGAAAGAACGGGTTCGCACCATTGGCGTGCCTTAATGTCAAGCAACCCGGTGCCAGAGGCGTCGCCGTATTCCATCCGCTTTTCTCCAGACAACCAGAAGTTAATATAATCGTGGGGCAAAAGGATGGTGTCTGCGGCCTCAAAGCTTTCGGGCTCGTTCTGCTTCAACCAAAGAATTTTGGGCGCCGTCCAGCCTGGTAACATTGTGTTGCCGATGAGCTTGATCAGCGCCGTTTCGCCGCCGAATCCCTCGATGATCTCTTTGCATTGTTCCGCAGTGGAGGTATCACACCACAGCTTGGCCGGCCGGATCACCTGGCTGGAAGAGTTCAGGACGACCAAGCCATGCTGCTGTCCACTGACTCCGATGGCACGGATCTGATCTTTTCGTTCGCCAATCTGGGTCAGGCAGGCCTGGATCGTCTTGTCCACTGCATCGACCCAGACCCTGGGATCCTGCTCCATGTGCCCGTCGGGCAGGCCGGGGATCAAGCCATAATTTTGCTGGAAAGCCGCCAGAATTCCACCCGTCTCGAGATCGATGACGATGGATTTCGTACTTTGGGTACCACTATCGATGCCAATGTAGAGCATACGAACAAATAGACTGCCATAAAACAAACCTCGCTCACAAATCCCAAAGTTGGCCGATGAGAATTTTATTACGAGTTGATGGCTGGCACGATTTAAATGTGGCAGTTTCCAGCTTATGGTAAAGAAGCTCCTCCACACCCGTTACCGTGTTTCAGATCTGGACAAAACTGTCCATTTTTACAAGGACGTGCTTGGGCTGAAAGAAACCCACCGTTCGAAGTCGCCTCGCGGATCGGAACTTGTCTTCTTCAAAGCCCCTGACAGTGATGAAGAGATAGAGATCTGCAAGTTCGATGAGAGCGGTCCCGTCAACGTGGGCTCTGATATCACTCACTTGGCCTTTGAGGTAGACGATCTCGAAGCGTTCGCCAAACACGCCGCAGGGAAAGGCTATCCACTTTCCGATGGTCCGACAAAGACGGGCGGCGGAAGTGTGATTGCTTTTATCGATGCGCCGGAAGGCTACGAAATCGAGCTTATCCAGCATTAGGATTTCATAAGCCGTCAAGGATTTGAGCTAACTGCTCCGTTCCGGTCACGGGGAGTTGGCAGTGGAAATTCTGGCAGACGTAGGCGACGCCCTGACTCTGAAGCGGGGCCAGCACCCGTAGCGCCTCAATTTGTTGGGCCAACCAGTGCTGGCCTGCTCCGCCGTCCGCCAAGATGACAACTTTGTTCGGCAAAAAGCGCTCCCGGATGACACGGAGAAGTTCCACGGTTGCGGGCTGATTCTTCTCGCCCGCTACCACAATCTGCAGCGGTTCGGCCATCAATGCGTCCAACGCCGACAACATCTGCGGCAACGCAGCCGGCCTCTGCTCGAGTGCCGCGTGAAACGTTCCAATCAGGCGCGCAGCCGCATGCTGATACTCCTTCTGATCAAAAATCCTGGACAACCTGACCAGGTTCATTGCCGCAACTGAATTGGCAGCGGGTTCTGCTCCATCGTGGTCCTCCTTGATGCGGAACAAGATATCGCCGGCGCCTTCTTCGGTACTATAGTATCCACCGTTCGGATCGCCAAAAAGTCCGTCCATTTGAACCTGCAGTTCGGCTGCCCATTGAAGCCACCGGACATCAAAATCAGCTTCGTACAGATCCAATAGACCTTGAATCAAGAAGGCGTAATCTTCAGCAAAACCGTTGGTGGCGGAGGCGGTTCCGCGATAACTCCGCAGCAATCGGCTTTGGAACAATTTTTTTTGCAGAAAATCGGAGGCGCGTTGGGCGGCGGTCAAATAACGCGGGTCTTCCAGCACCTGAGATCCTTTCGCTAAACCAGAAATCGCGAGCCCATTCCATGCGGTCACAATTTTGTCATCAAGATGCGGCCGCGGACGCTGGTCGCGAACGGCTTTCAATCTTTGTCGCGCCGCGGAAGCAAGTTGCAGGATCTCGTCCCGATTGCGACCTGTCAACTTGGCCACGATTTCCGGTTCGCTTTGCAGAAACAGGACGTTTTGCCCAGACAATTCACGGTGCGGATCGCTCGCGGCAGCAACATTCCCAGCCGCGTCGATTCCATACATTCTTCGGAAAACGAGCGATTCTTCAGGCGTAAGCAGACGATCGATTTCCTCCTGCGTCCAAACGTAGAACGCTCCCTCGCGTTTTTCCGCAGCGCCGAGATGCGGGAAGCTGTCGGCATCTTCTGCCGAATAAAAACCGCCCTCGGGGGAGGTCAAATCGCGGAGGACATAGTCCAGGGTTTCCCGAAGAGTTTGTTTAAGCTCGGGATCCGGCCTTGCTTGAACGAGCTCAGAGTACACTACCGCGAGTTGTGCCTGATCGTAGAGCATCTTTTCAAAGTGGGGCACGTGCCATCGGTCATCGACGGAATAGCGATGGAAACCGCCGCCGAGGTGGTCGTACATTCCGCCGCGTGCCATTTTCCGAAGGGTGAACTCCACCATTCCAAATGCATTCGTTTTCCGGGTCCGCCGCCAGTATCGCAGCAGGAAACTGAAAACTGCCGGGCGCGGAAACTTTGGCGCAGAACTGAATCCTCCATGGTCGGGATCGAATCCGGAGGCTAACTGGCGGTAGCCGTTCTCCAACCAGGCCAGCGTCAATGGGCTTGAATCCGTCGACAGCGCGTCCCGAAGATGATTTGCGATCGCTTCCGTAAACTGGGCTCCTTGGTTAAGAATTTTTTCGGGATCCTCCTCCCAGACTTCTGCGATCCGAGTCAGCAAAGTTCCGAAGCCAGGTCTTCCATATCGGTCATCCGGTGGATAATAGGTGCCGCCGAGGAATGGCTTAAGGTCCGGCGTGAGAAAGACGCTCATCGGCCAGCCTCCCGAACCGGTACTACTCTGCACGAAGGTCATATAGACCCGGTCAACGTCCGGGCGCTCTTCC
>JAFAKL010000309.1 GCA_019235445.1 Verrucomicrobiota bacterium
GCGGCGCATTTCAGCCAAATTCAGTTTTGCCCAGTCAAAGGCCGCCTGAAGCGTGAGGTTTGGGATATCGGCCCGGTTGTTGGATAAAAGCGCAACTCGGCTCTCAACCTTACGGCGCAGCAACTGATCGGGTTGGCGCAGTGCGGCTGAACTGGCAAGATAAGCTTGAGCGCGGCCGGTGTGCGAACCTGCCACCGTGAACCATAGTTTCAGCTCGCTTTTGGCGGTGACGGTAACCTGCCAGACCAATTCTCCAACCGCCTGGTTGGATTGTGGCGCAGAGTCAGGGAGCAGGGTCTGGACAAAATCGGCGGAGTTGCGTCCATTCGAGACCAGGGATAGGCTTCTCAGCAACGCGTAAAACGGCCTGTCAGGTGCGCTGAATAGCACTCCACAACAGATAGGTTCAAAGCTGACACGGTCCGGTCGGTGAACCTGATCCGAGGTGGGCGTGGTTCTCGACCAGGGATAGGCCGCGATCAAATCGCTGGTCGCTTCCAGTTGAAGCCGGAATGACTGCGTTTGGTTCGAGGTATTCCGTAAGTTCAAACCGACGAGCACCGCCGGAATTCCATCGGGCGCAAAGACCGTGCGCGTAATCCGCAGGCTGTTAATCTCAGGGTACTCAAACTCAACGTAACCGGCACCTGAAGTGAATTTACTGGCGCTCGGAAAGGGATGGCCATCGATCAGGAATCGGTACGAATCAAGTAGCTTGACCGGGGGAGCCCAGATGCCATTCATATGCCCCTTCACGTGCCAGCCGATTTTGGGGAAGGTGCCGTCGAGGGCACCCACTTCGTAGGCACGATCGCTCGCGGTCACGTAGCGCTTGATGCTGAGGTTCTCCGAGGTTGATCGGGTAGGGGAGCCGTCATCCGATGCTAAGCTTTGGGCAAGTTGACCCGAGGCCCTTACCGATACCATCAACACCGACAAAAGAGGGAGAAAGATATTCCTGCGTTTCATTGCGGTATCCTTTGGTAGGGCGGCTTACAACGCTAAAAAATTTCGAGAGCGCTCGCTTGGCAGTTTCTTCCGTACGGCTTCGCTAAGTCATACGTTAATTCGCTCTTTTTATGGAAACAAAATGCATAGGCGATCCTATGCCGCCGCTGGTTGACCTTTCAACAAGCCGGCATGGCCCAACCCGTAAGTAAGGCGTCCCGCCTGACCCTGGAGTTTGGACATTTCGACGGGATCGCGGTCCCGTGTAGACCAGCGTGGCGTCATTGGTCACGGCTTGTATGTGTTAGCGTTACGATCCCGTGTTCGGTCCATAAGCGTTAACTTATCGCAGCGGCAGGGAGGTGCCGTGACGCATTTATCCCGGAGGGATTAACACGAGGGTAGCCTGGCACGAAGTGCCTGGAAAAAAGAAAAAAGACGCGTCTAGTCCCGTAGGGACGGTTGATCAAGGTTTGCTCCAAATGTGTCATTCTCTTTCCTCGGTCTCGGTGGCATCGCAAAGCAAAACGGAAGTACACTAGTGAGCAGATCAACCGTCCCTCCGCTCCGGGACGGGTCCATTTTTCTCTTGTTTCCAGGCACTTCGTGCCAGGCTACTTTCGTTTGGTCCCTCCGGGACAGGATACGGTCTTTCGTTGTAGGATTTCCCTTAAGTTAAGTTAGCGCTTAGGGGGTTCCACTCCGGTTCAGGGCCAGCGTCCCTCCGGGGTACCTTCTCCGTAGAGGCACCTAGACTAGGCCTGAAAATGGTCTTCGAAATGCCCAACCCGTAGGTAGGCGTCCCCGCCTTACCTCTGAAAATCGGGATCGCCCAGTACGCTTCGCGGGCTGATGCTGCCCGTCTTCTCTCAACAAATCGAAAATGTTGTCTTGCCGAATATAAGTTTCTGCAACTAATCTTGGGACAATACCTTCTGCCCGTTCGATCCAGGCGAGTATCAAAAGAATTCGACTTTAAACCTTGAGAAAAGATTTTGGAGCGACGCTCAAGCAGTAGCCAGACCAGTTTCTGCCTTTTGAGATCCCCCCAATTCAAAGCCCCCTAATCCATTAACATGAGAACCAACAGACCAATCCCGTTTGGAATTAAGACTTCCCTTTGCTTCCTCTTTTTTGCGTGGCTCGTCGCCCCGGTTTTTGCACAGAAAAAGCTTAATTCGGTTGCCGTAACTGTCGGGGATCTTGGCAACCCATTTTTTGTCCAGATCGCCCATGGGGCCCAGGACGCGGCGAAAAAGATCAATCCAGGCGTTAAGTTCCAATCGGAATCCAGCAACTACGACGTGAACAATCAAACAAATCAGATGGATAATTTTGTCGCCAACGGCGTTAATCTTATCCTTTTGAACGCTGCCGACAGTAAAGGAATTGCTCCAGCGGTATTGCGCGCGAAAGCGGCTGGTATCACGGTGGTGGCAGTGGACGTGGGTGCGGAAGGAGGAGTAGACGCAACGGTCACTTCCAATAACAAGCAGGCGGGTCAGTTGGACGGCAAATTCGTGTCGGATCGGCTGAAGGGCAAAGGACAGATTGTCATTGTCAATGGCCCTCCGGTGACGGCGGTGACGGACCGGGTGGCTGGGTTCCTGGAGGAAATTAAGAAATCCCCAGGGATCAAGATACTTTCGCAGGATCAGAACGCCGGCGGCAGCCGCGACGGCGGTCTTCGGGTCATGACGGATCTGTTAACCGCTTTTCCTAAAATTGACGCAGTGTTTGCGATTAATGATCCCACAGCCATCGGTTGCGACCTGGCAGCCAAGCAGGGGCAAAGGAAGGACTTTTTCATTGTAGGCGTTGATGGCGCACCTGACGTGGTGCCTTTTCTTAAAGATAAAGATAGTCTGATTGCGGCCAGCGCGGCCCAGGATCCCTACACAATGGCAGGCAAAGCGGTCGACATTGGTTACGGTATTATAAATGGCAAGAAGCCGGAGCAGGAGCTCAATCTCATCCCTGTAGATCTAATCACCAAAGATAATGTCGACCAGTACAAAGGCTGGACCAAGTAACAGCGATCAGCCGATCCTGGAAGTACGCCAGATATGCAAAAGCTTTCCTGGCGTACGGGTGCTGAAGAGCGTGAATCTGAAGATCTGGCCCGGGGAAGTGCACGCCTTCATGGGCGAGAACGGAGCCGGCAAGAGCACGCTGATGAAGATCCTGGCTGGGGCCTATCGCCCAGACTCTGGGGAGATTCTACTGGACGGCAAGCCCGTACAGCTGCGGACGCCACACGAAGCGCGCTTGGCGGGGATCGGCATTATTTACCAGGAACTGACGGTCGCTCCGAACCTGACGGTCAGCGGGAACGTCTTTCTAGGCTCAGAATTAAAGCGTTTTGGGTTTATCAAGGACACCGCCCAGATGGATCGGAAAACGCAAGAGGTGTTGGACCGCCTCGGCGCAAGATTTAAAGCCACTCAGCGTGCCGCCCACCTTGCGGTTGCCGAGCAACAGCAGGTCGAGATTGCGCGCGCCCTGTTCTATAAGAGCCGGATTCTCGTCATGGACGAACCGACGGCAGCTCTCTCGGATCGTGAGACAGAACGGTTGTTTGCTGTGGTCCGCCAGCTGCGTGCGGAAGGACTCGCCATCGTTTACATCAGCCATCGCATGGCCGAGGTGTACGAGTTGGCCGACAGACTCTCCGTCCTGCGCGACGGCGAGTACGTTGGCGAACTGAAGCGACCGGAGTTTTCCGCCGACAAAGTGATTGAAATGATGGTCGGACGACGGCTCGAGGATTTCTATGAGCATGAAAAGCATTCGGCCGGCCGGATTGTTCTGGAAGTAAAAAACATGTCCGATGGCGATCGGGTGAAAGGCGCCAATTTCCAGCTCCGGCAAGGCGAAGTACTTGGGTTGGCAGGATTGGTTGGGGCGGGCAGAACCGAACTGGCCCGCTTGATCTTCGGCGCAGACAGACGCAAATCGGGCGAGGTTTACCTGGACGGAAAGAAGCTCCAGATCAACCAGCCAAAAGACGCGATCCGCGCCGGGATCGGCTATGTGCCCGAAGATCGAAAACTTCAGGGTGTTTTTCTCCAGATGTCTTCAGGAGAAAACATCACGATGAATATTCTGGGGCAGTGCGCGGCAGGAGGCGTGCTCGATTTCAAGAAATTGAACGACCGGGCAAACGCAGAAGTGAAGGCAATGCGGGTCCGGACGGCGTCCCTCAAACAGCGGGCCGGAGGACTCTCTGGCGGGAACCAGCAGAAGCTTTTGCTGGCGCGATGGCTGGAAATCAATCCGCGCGTCCTCATTCTGGATGAACCAACGCGTGGTGTTGACGTTGGCGCGAAAGCCGAGATTTACGCGTTGATCCAGCAATTGCTGGAGAAAGGAATGGCGGTGCTTTTCATCTCCAGTGAGTTACCGGAAATCGTGGGCGTTTGCGACCGGGTTTTAGTCATGCGGGAGGGCGAAATCACCGGTGAAGTTGGGGGCGAGACAGGGATCGAAATCACTCAAAAGAACATCATGAAGTTTGCGACCGACGTCGTACGGAGTGCGTCAACCAATGGCAACTGAAGCTACAGTAGAGACATCCGCCCTGGCCGCGGCTAAGCGGAAAGAGTTCATGCGATCGGTGATTGAGATGGCCGGGATGCTTCCCGTCCTGTTTGTTATCTGCATTCTCTTTTCCGTTCTGACCCCAAATTTTCTTCGTGAGAATAATATCGTCAACGTCATCCGGCAGGCGTCTATCAATATCGTGCTGGCGGCGGGGATGACGTTTGTTATTTTGACCGGAGGTATCGATCTGGCAGTCGGATCTGTCCTCGGATTTACTGCGGTGATCGCGGTGGTCGTTTCACTTATCCCCGGAGTAAGCGCCTTAGCGGTTCCAGCGGCGCTCCTTGCAGGCTTGGTGGTCGGAGTGTTGACTGGCGCTACGGTAGCCTACATCGGTCTTCCGCCATTTATCGTCACCCTGGGGACCTACACTGCGATCCGCGGGGCTGCGTATCTTGCTGCGGGCGGGACCACTGTCATTAACAGCAAGATTAGCTTTGCCTGGATAGGCAATGGCTATCTCGGACCGATTCCCTGGCTGGTCGTTATTGCTCTGTTAACTATCGCCGTAAGCGCCTTCATTCTTCACAAAACGATCCTAGGGGTGCATATCTACGCTGTGGGTGGTAACGCGCAGGCGGCCCGATTGACTGGTATTCCGGTCCCCTTTATCCTTATTTTCGCGTACGGCGTCAGTGGACTTCTCTCTGGGCTCGGCGGTGTCATGAGCGCCAGCCGTTTATACAGCGCCCAAGGACAATTGGGTATCGGCTACGAGTTGGATGCCATTGCCGCAGTAATCCTCGGAGGTACGAGTTTTGTCGGCGGGATTGGAACTGTCTTTGGCACGTTGATCGGAGCTCTGATCATCGCCGTGCTGAACAATGGACTGACACTGATGAACGTCTCCTTTTACTGGCAATTAGTCATCAAAGGCGCGGTTATCATTCTGGCCGTGATGCTGGATAAATTGCGGACGAGAGGTCAATCCGGATAGGTTTTACATAACAAAGCTTCGTAACCGGTTGTGGCCTGGATCGGTTAACAAAGACGATTTCTAGGCGATGAAGGACCGCATGGTCAGGTGAAAAACCGAAGCGAATGGCAACGGTCCATTTTCGCCGCCGATTTCACTTTGGGATAAGGAGAACCCACCGTGGCGCACAAAGACTCGGAAAAAAAGTTCAAGGAACTAATGACTGCATTCTTCCAAGGAGGGATGACTCGACGTCGATTTATTCACCGCGCGACGCAGCTTGGATTGTCCGCCGCTCTGATCAGCCGAATCGCGCCTGCCTCTTTCGCGGCCGAGGATGATTTCCTCGAGTCTTCGCCGGTGGCTCCCAATGAGTCCCCAGTGACGAGGGAACGCGTCCAATATCTGCAGTCCAAGCCGTACAAAGACACCACCATCAATGTGATGGTCCTGCGGTCGGCGGTAGGCGATTGCGTCGAATATCACGCGCCGAGATGGGAGGAGGAAACCGGTGCCCACGTCAACATTACCAAGGTCCCGATTGACACGCTCCATCAGGAGATATTTGCCGATCTCAAAGGTTCTGGTCTGTACGACGCTTATCAAACCGCCGCATGGTTCTACGGAGATTTTTTCACCTCTGACCAGCCGGCTATCCTCGAGATCGCACCGTTCCTCAGAGATCCCAGGTATCCCTACTGGGACCCGGGTCAGTTCCTGCCGGCCATGAAACGGCTTTATACCTGGCAAGGCAAGTTGTTTGGCGTGCTTTTCGATGCGGACGCTCAGATTTTGTACTACCGCAAAGATGTGTTGGGTAATTCGGATTATCAGGAAAAGTTCAGGGTTAAGCTCGACTATGATTTGCCCAATCCGCCGAAGAGCATGAAAGAGATGCATGATGTGGCGACCTTTTTTACGGGATGGGATTGGAACGGAGACGGTAAGGACGATTGGGGGATCTCACTTCATGCCAAGGTCAACGAACAGGGTTTTTTCCATTTTCTTACCTTGGCCGCCCCCTACGTCATTTCAGCTGGCAACAAATACTTTTATTTCAATCCCGACGATATGAAGCCTCTTATTAATTCCGAGGGGCATCTTCGCGCGTTGGAAGATTATGTGAAGTTCCTGGCCAATGGTCCCAAAGAGCAAATTGGCTGGACGCTGGAGCAGGGTTGGAACGTGTTTTTGGCTGGCCATGCGGTCATGGAACCGACCTGGGGCGATTTACCCACTTTGGCCCAGGACCGCGCCCACTCCAGCGTTCAAGGTCGAATTGGTGCCACAATCATTCCCGGGACGACGGAGACCTTTAACCCAATCACGAACCAATGGGAAGAAAGTTCCTTGAATCCTGTCGGGAACACCAACGGCGGGACCTGGCATTGTGTGATCTCGCGGCGATCCAAACAGAAGGAGGCGGCGTACGATTTCCTCGCCTTCATGGCTAATAAAAAGAACGCATTTTTCAACGTCGTCACTGGTTGGACAGGAGTGCAGCCGGCAATGAAATATGAATATTTCGCTCCTGTGGGAAGCGGGACAGTCGAAGAGTGGGAGAACCAGGGCTGGGATAAAGACGATGCCATCGCGTATCTCAACGCTTACTATGCCAACCTGGTCCTGCCGGCTCAGCAAATCTATTTGCGCATTCCCGGAGCTGCGGATTACTGGCACGAACTTGACGTTCGCGTCTCCTCAGTCCTGTCCGGCAAGGCGAAACCAAAAGAAGTGCTCGACGAGGTCTATCAGGCCTGGGAAAAGATTACCGATCGATGCGGCCGAGAGAGTCAGAAGAAACTCTATGCCCAGTCCTATGCTGACTAACTGGCAAGAGGCCGGAATCATTGGGAGCAGGGATTGACCGCCCCCGAAACATGGCGTTGCCATTGGGTAAGCCAACCATGGTTTGCCAGATAAAAGGGCCAAACCACCGACAAATTGGCTAACTGGCGAGATGAATGGTGGGAAGGGACGCCCTCTATTTGATTGGCAAATCGCAGGGAAAACTCGTCCGAAGAAGTCGCCCTGAGGCCAATCCGACGAAAGCTGTTCCGATTTATGGGTTTACAATCTTAGCGCGAGGTCGTCTTAGTTCCGACCACAGGCACTTTTTTTCCGATGAGCCGATTTCTTAAGCCGGTCTTCAGGCGGGAAGGTTGCCACGTTTGAAATGGCGTCGACAGCGCTTCATCCTTACTCGATTCCCATTTTTCAGTCGAAACTGTGCCTGAATGCTTTCCCATAACGATCCTCTCCAGGTAAGATCGGCACGGAGAGACGGAACTGTAGGAATTTCTCACATTTATGATGAATGTTCTCCCAAAACTGTACGGCACCGCTTGTTGATGTGGTCCCTAAATTTCCCCGCTTTCCCCCGCTTGAGGCATGTCAAATGCTTGCAGCCAGACCGGTAAAGGCTTCAGTTGTACGGACATCCTGACCCAACGCCGATCGTCATGGACTTATTCAGATGCAAACCCGCAGAGCGGGCGCTCGAAGAAGAAAACTCTCACTCATTCAAGCGAGCGCTCAATGGGTTTCACCTGATTCTCCTGGGGATTGGATGTATCGTCGGAACAGGTATTTTTGTTCTCACGGGAACTGCGGCCGCCGAACATGCCGGACCCGCGCTGGCGATCTCCTTCGTCATTTCCGGGCTTGGCTGCCTCTGTTCGGGCCTGTGTTACGCTGAGTTCGCCTCGATGATTCCACTTTCCGGAAGCGCTTATAGTTATGCCTACGCCACGATCGGAGAACTCCTCGCTTGGATCATTGGCTGGGATTTGATCCTGGAGTATTTGGTAGGTGCGGCTACAGTTGCCAGCGGCTGGTCTGGTTATGCGATTAAGCTGATCAGTCAGTTTGGATTGCGCATTCCTCCCGAGCTTTCTCACGCTGCGCTGAGTTTCAAAGGAGAACACCTTTCGGCAACCGGCGCATTCTTAAACGTGCCTGCGGTTTTCGTAATCGTTTTGATCACTTGCATATTGATGGTCGGGATCCAAGAGTCCGCTTTGGTCAACTCGATCATCGTCGGGGTGAAACTAACTGTCATCGCCGCCTTTCTCATCTTCTGTTATCCACATATAGAGGCTTCGAACTGGTCACCGTTCATCCCACCAAATGCGGGCCATGTGGGTGTTTATGGATGGACAGGAATCTTTGCGGCGGCCGGGATTATCTTCTACGCATACATCGGGTTTGATGCTGTTTCCTGCGCTGCTCAGGAAGTCGTAAAACCGAGCCGCGATCTTCCGATCGGAATTCTCGGGTCGCTCTTGGTCTGTACCGTCCTCTATATCTCGGTGTCCCTCGTCTTAACCGGCATTGTTCCGTACAAAGAGCTGAATGTTGCGGCACCGGTCGCTTTGGCCGTGGAGCGCTGTGGACCAACATTGGCCTGGCTCCGGCCCTGGATCGAAATTGGCGCGCTCGGTGGTCTTAGCTCGGTCGTTTTAGTTCTGCTTTTGGCACAGCCGCGAATCTTTCATCGAATGGCAATGGACGGTCTTTTCCCCAAAGCCTTTGCCCAGGTACATCCTAAATTCCGGACGCCTACGACGACCACGTTATTGACAGGACTATGCGCAGCCATTCTGGCCGGCGTTTTTCCGATTGACGTTCTCAGCTCGATGGTATCGATCGGGACATTGCTTGCATTTACGATTGTTTGCCTAAGCGTAGTTATTCTTCGGAAAATCAGGCCGGAGCTACAGCGCCAGTTTCGGACCCCTTGGGTCCCGTTTGTTCCGATTGCGGGAGCGATCATTTGTCTCGGTCAGATGCTCTTTCTTCCTTTGGCTACTTGGATTCGTCTCATCGTATGGCTGGTGTTAGGAATGGCTATCTACTTCGGGTATGGCTATAGGCACAGTCGTCTTAACCGACGGTCGTCAGACCGATGACCTCAGAGAAGGCGGTCATTCATTCGCCAGAAGAACCGAGAGAGCACATCTAGCCGCTGAGGTGCGGGTTGGCACACCAAGTTTAGCGTAAAGATTCGTCGCATGTTTCTTTACGGTATCGGGAGCAGCGTCCAGGATTATGGCGATTTCCGGGTTGGTCTTGCCTTCGGTTATCCAGTAAAGCACCTCCGCTTCGCGTGCTGTGAGTCCGAGGGCCAATAGCGCTTTTGGCCCCTGCTCGACAAGCCGATGTCCAATCCGCATGAACGACAAGCTTCCCGATGGCGAAACAGGAAAATTGTGGATTTCGATTTCGCCTTTTTTCGGATGACGTAGGATAAGAGGTTTGCTCGTATCACCTGTGGTTAACCAGGTGCGAATCTCATTCGGGATCAGATCGTCAGACTTTTCTGCAAACAAGGCTTGTAGGATGACTCGTGCCTTCCGCGTGGCAAACAGAACTTCTCCATGGGTGTTTGCAATTAAGAGCGCCTGATCGAGCGCATCCTCCAGGAGTTCGCGCACTCCATCACGAACAGGAAAATCGGGGGCGCTTAACGGAAAAGAAATTGTCTGCATGGGTGTAGTTTCTTAAGTTTTTGGTCGCGTTTGGCTCTGTGATCCTGAGACCGCTTGATAGGCTTCAGCGGCTTAAAACCAGCCGCAACTGCGGTTAATCCTAACAAAAACTTCCTCATAATTCGATGATTGTTGTTTTGAGGGGCGGACGCTTTTGGATTTGCGGCTAAGCTTCCGCTAAGCATGGCTCGTGCCACGGTGGTGGGAGAACATCCTCCAAGGGAGCTGCCTTCAAATGGGAAAGGAAAACCGTGAACTGCGTCCCTGTTCTGGGACAGACCTTCCCGCGTTTGAACGAGCTGCTCGAGCTATCTCCACCGACAACGAAGGCTATCGATCTCTGGAATGAAGCGGCCAGCAATTGGGACCAAGTCGTCGTTGCCACAGGGTGCACCGCAAGATGCAGGACGGATCGAATGTGTGCCGGGCTATCGCGCAAAGCGATCCTGAGCGAGATCGACGAAACCCTGAAGCGGCTTGAAACGGATTACGTAGACCTTTACCAGATCAGCCGTCAAATTCTGCTACCTGCCTTTCTCATCCAGCCGTCGGTTCAATTCGAACGCCGCGCTGATGAGAGACATGTGGGTAAACGCCTGCGGGAAATTTCCTAGATGCTCCCCCGACGGGCCGAGCTCTTCCGGATACAGCCCCAGATGATTCGCATAGCCCAGCATCTTCTCGAAAAGGAATCGCGCCTTATCGATATCGCCGCTTTTCGCCACGCACTCAACGTACCAGAAAGAACACATGCAAAACGTGCCCTCTCTTCCGGTCAAACCATCTTCGGTCCTGTATCGATAGACCAACGAATCATCCACCAGACCTTGCTCAATCGCCCCAAGGGTCGACAACCAACGCGGATCTGTCGGACCGATGAATCTCACCAATGGCGCCAACAAACAGGCGGCATCCAACGTACTGCCGCCCTTAGTTTGCACAAAGCTTTGCAGCCCCTCGTTCCAGAATTCGGTATGGATCTGACGGTAAATTTCGTCGCGCACTTTTGTCCAACGTTCCCCAGCCGGTAAACTCCGCTTCTCGGCTAAGCGCAATCCTCGATCGATCGCCACCCAACACATTAATCGGCTGTAAAATAACGGCTGCCGACCTCCTCTCACTTCCCAGATTCCTTCATCCGCTTTATCCCAGTTTTGGCAAACCCAATCGATCAAGTGCACGAGCTGCAACCACAGCTCATAACCAATCGGTTCGCCGTACTTGTCGTATAAATAAATTGAATCCAACAGCTCGCCGTAAATATCGAGCTGCAATTGATCTTGCGCACCGTTTCCCACCCTGACGGGATAACTTTTACGATATCCTTCCCAGTGGGGGAGCACGAATTCAGTGAGGTCCCGGTTCCCATCGATTCCATACATAATCTGGAGGGCTTCGTCAGGTCCCAGCTCTTTGCAACGAGCACTCAACCAGCGTATAAACGCCTTTGATTC
>JAFAKL010000063.1 GCA_019235445.1 Verrucomicrobiota bacterium
GTGAATACCAAAACAAATATTGAAGTGCCGGTGTGCCGCCCATGGACCGAAAGTACCGGTGCCTCGTACGAACCCGGACCTCTTTCTTCCCCTCCCTCTTTCACAGAAGAGGGAGGAAAGAGGCCGATCGTTTCGGTCCACGCGAACAAGCCATAAGCATGAATAGCCAGAACTGCAGCTCAAGGAAGAGCATTCGGAATTAGGTTCTCTCTCACGGTGGCTCTATGAGAAATCGTCCGGGATAAACTGAAAAAATCTTTCCCCCCTCTGTTTATGGAAAACAATTTTAAGGCCCTTCACATCAATCGCTCGGGCGAGCACTGGGAGGTGGGTGAAGCTGCGCTGCGAGCATGCGCTGGAGATACCAATCGTTTGAGAGAAGCACTTTCAAGCATGCTCGAGGAAACCAGGCGACTCAGTGATTCGGTTCATACTCTGCTTCTCCTTGCCCGCGCTGACCTTGGAACGCAGAATCTCGTAGTTCCCCCATAGCTCTGGCTGAGACGTCCCTTCAAAGCAGCGCCAATCGCGGCTAATGCGGCGGAAGCGAAGGATCATTCAGATATTCAGATTGACTGAAACGTTCTATGCGGCTTTTTTGCGACGTGCCGATCTGGTTTTGGTAGAATGCTTCGGCATCGCTTTTGCCTGTGTTTGCTCAATGCTTTGGCGGAGGACAGACACCAGATCGACAATTTTGGTCGGTTTTTTCTTTTTGATGGGGGCCGGAGTTTCTTCCTCGCCGTGCTTGATCTTTTCTTCGATCATTTTCTCCAGCGCTTCGTGATATCGGTCGGTGTACTGTTCGGGTTTCCATTCCGAAGTCATGCTTTGGATGAGCTGCTTCGCCATCTGCATCTCTGCTTTTCCGACCGGCCTTTCCACCGGGTCATGAAATTCGGAAGTTTCAATGAGCTCCTTCGGAAAATGCATCAATTCCAGCATCAGCCCTTTCTTCTGTGGTTTGACCGCAGCGAGGTGCTGAAGCTTGCGAATGACCACCATGGCAATAGCAATCTTGCCAGATTCAACCAAAGCATCTCGCAGCAGCACGTACGCTTTATCGCCTCCTTTCCCGACCTCAAGGTAGTAGGGCTTGTAGAAAAGAAGTGGATCGACCTGGTCCAGTGAGACGAAATTGATGATGTTTACCGTTTGCGTGGCCTCCACATCGACGCGGGCAAAATCTTCTTCCTTCAGAATGACGAACTTGCCCTTTTCATACTCGTACCCTTTTACGATCTGATCCCAAGGAACTTCCTTGCCGTCGGCAGCCGCCACCCGCTTATAGTTCACTGGGCTGTGGTCGGATTTTCGAAGAAGCCGGAACGTCAATTCTTCCCGGGCGGTCGCTGGATACAGTGAAACCGGAATGGTGACTAGTCCGAAACTGATGGCGCCTTTCCAAAGTGCTCTCATAGGATCTTCAGCTATTTCGCAGCAGAGAGGTTCGACGCGTCTAAAAAGCCCTTCTATTCAACGATGCGCTTAAGGAGGTTGAAGGCTGCTACCTGCTTACCTTCTTCAAGGAACTTCATGGCATGACGTACCTGGTCCTTGATTTCCTCTAAGCTCTCTTGCCTCTGATCTTCATCATCAGGCCTGGGCGGCGGGAACTTTACCACCACGCCAGGCGCATTCTCTTCGGCAACGGGTCGTTTTCTCTTTTCGGCAGGAGCCTTTGCCGCCTCTGGTTTGCTTTTGCCCGCAGCTTTCGGCGGGCGGGTCTCAGGCGACGCTGGTTGGCCTTCGGAAGCCGCCGCCCATACAATGGAGTCATATTTCACTCCGACTACTCGTTTGCCGGCGAACGGTTTTAGCGATTTTGGAAAGATCAGGACTTGGCCGGCAACGTTCTTTTCAAATCCTATCGTACCAAAATCAGTTTTTGCGCCGGACGGCCGTTGATGGAGGGTCATCACGCGAAAAGCCTGCACCGCTTTTTGGAGAACAGGGTCCTTCGCCGGATCCATCCATAACAGGTGAAGGCTCGGCTTACCTGCGGTTGCAACAATTTTTTGGAAGCGAACCGTCCCGGTTCTTTCAGTCGTCAGCTCGTTGGAAGTCCTTTTCGCCTGCATAAGAACGAATAGCCCAGTCCGTCTCCAATGCGACTGAAGAAGGATGCAGGCGCGAATCCCATGAAAAGGAGAATGACACATTGGAGCAAACCTTGGTCCACTGTCCCTACGGGACTAGACGCGTCTTTTTTCTTTTTTTCCAGGCACTTCGTGCCAGGCTACCCTCGTTTTGATCCCTCCGGGATAAATGTGTAACGGTACCTCCCTGTCGTTGCGATAAGCTAACACTTATGGGGCTCCGGCCCGGGCCTGGAGTTGTTGACATTTCGAAGACGATTTCCAGGCCGAGGTGCCTCTCCGGAGAAGGTATCCCGGAGGGGCACTGGCCCTTGAACCGGAGTGAAACCCCTAAGCGCTAACTTAATTTAAGGAAAATCCTACAACGAAAGAACGCAGCCTGTCCCGGAGGGACCAAACGAAAGTAGCCTGGCACCGCAAGGCCTACGTCGCGACCGCACGTCAGGCGGTTCTTGCTAGTTCCCCAGAACCCTGCGGGTTCTTTTTGCGGCGAGGAACCA
>JAFAKL010000112.1 GCA_019235445.1 Verrucomicrobiota bacterium
CCCGCGCGGTGATTAGCGGAGGCCGCCGCCGGCAATAATCAGTTCGCCGGTCAGCCAGGCGGAATCGTCCGAGGCCAGGAAGACAGCGATGGAGGCAATATCGCTCGGTTGACCGATGCGGCCGAACGGGGTCTGAGCGATTGTTCCCGTCTCGAAGTCAGACCCGATAAAGCCGGCGCTGTGGGTACCTTCGGTCTCGACCATCCCGGGATTGAGCGCGTTGACGCGGATCTTCTTCGGGCCTAGTTCGCGGGAAAGCACCCCGGTGATGGCGTCGACGGCACCCTTGGTGCCGGTGTACACCGAACTGCCCGGAGGCGTGATGCGACTTACCACCGAACCGATGTTGATGATGCTCGAGCCTTCTCCAAGGTGTTTAACGGCCGCCTGCGTGGTCAGCAGAAGGCCCAGGACGTTGACGTTAAAAATCCTGTGGAATTGGTCCTCGGTAACGGCCTCAATCGGTGAAAATTCGTAGACGCCGGAGTTGTTGACGAGGATGTCGAGGCGGCCAAAATGTTGGATGGCAACGTCAATGATACCCTGCGCCTCGGCTGCCTTGGAGACGTCGCCCGCCGCCGCGATTGCCTTGCCGCCGGTGGCGGTGATAGCATCCACCACCTTGGCCGCGCCAGCTTTGCTGGAAGCGTAATTTACGACCACGGATGCACCTTCTGCGGCCAGCGCCTGGGCGATGGAAGCTCCGATCCCTTTGGACGCGCCGGTGACCACTGCTACTTTAGCTGTCAATTTGCTCATAAGGACAACCTGCTTGGGTTTATTCAATAGTTCCGAACATATGAACAGTTGAACGATTTGTCAAATGTGTGTATCCTGAGACGTCATGAGACCTCTTTTTCATCCTTCTATTGGGGATGTTACGGTCGAAGGCATCCTCCACGCGCTCGCTGATCCAGTGCGTGTCGCGATCTATGCCGATATCGTCGGCTCGGGCTGCTCGCACAATTGCTCGAACTTTCTGAACGTCAGCGAGAAAACTATTCCCAAATCTACCCTCTCTTTGCATTTCAGAGCGCTCAGGGAGGCAGGTTTGATCCGGAGCGAACGTCGAGGGGTCGAAGTGCAGAACACTTCCCGCTGCTCAGAGATTGAAAACCGATTTCCTGGACTGATTCCTGCCATCGTCAACGCGCACAAGATTCAGAGCCAAAGTGAAAGCCGGGTCCGCCATCCACGAAGGCGGAAGTCTGGCCGGCAGGCCGCCTGAACTTTTGCTCTCGCGCTCATTCACATCCTGAAAAGTAGTGTACAGGTCAGTGAAACAGGTCTGAGGTTATCCCCAGCCAATGTATCGGGCGATGTACGGCCCGAAGCGTGCTATCCCTCCGCGGGGTGGAGTGTCGACAGCAATATAGCCCTGGTTGCTGACTAAATGGCCTGTGCTGGTGTCGTAAATCAGGACGCCAGTCATTTGCAAATTACTGTAGGTGCCCCTTTCAAGACCGTGAGAAAAAAAGCTGCCGGTCGTCTCGGAGTTTATCAGTTTTCGCCAAAGGTCTTGCACTTCGCCTGGGAAAACCTTTGACGCTGCGACGGCCAGAAACTTGGGATCCGATCCAAATCGCGAGGCGTGTTTGGCCCAGAATTTTTGAGCGCGAGTTTCAGCGACCCGAAGTTCATTCTGATTCGGATAGCAAGTGTCGACGGCGAAATTTCGTTGATCGATTTTTTCAGCGGCGTCGCCCGAAAGCACCGGAAGAAAAAGAGCAAACAAAAGTAAATAAACCCGGTTCATAGCTTGAGCGGCGCCACGCACCAAACAAATACGCTGGCGAGGTACCGGCTGGATGCTATCTCAACACCCTCTGAGCGGTTAGAGAAGATCGGTTTACACGCTACAGCAATTTTCGTGGCTCGAGCGCGACCTCATTGTCTCGCAGCAGAGCTTTTGCGTCTTTGCGGCGCGTCAAAAAGCCGATCTGTTCCCGCCACCGAGAGTGCGGCGCGGTTGAAGCCCGAGGTGGAAGTGCCATTTGACACTTGAAACAGTTTCAGGAGTCTTCCCCTGGCCGTTTGCATTTCTACAATGATCGCGCTAAAAGAGTACATCGTTCAAATCTCATTTTTGTCAGGTAGCAGCTTCATTTCGTGCCGTCACCATTAATACCTGGCTGCCACAGGATTTATTCCCGGGAGGAACAACAGGACCGTCCGCAGGCGGTTTACCGTTCAATTCGACGACGAGCGAGAACATGCCGCCGTCCGCCCGGTCTCGACACTTTCCAGATGACTGATTAAACATCTTGCCCATGGCTAAATCACTCAGAGATCTTACCGCACAGGAAGTCCTCGCTGTCGCTATCCAGTCCGAAGAGGAAGACGGTAGGATTTACGCAGATCTGGCGCAGCGAGTCCGCAAGGATTATCCCGCGACAGCGCAGTCGCTGGAGGCGATGCGCGACGAGGAAGACGGCCACCGGCATCGGCTGATCAACTTATACCGGGAAAAATTTGGCGAACACATCCCGCTGATCCAACGCCACGACGTGAAAGGATTCATCACCCGCAAACCACTCTGGCTGGCGGCCAACTTACCGGTGGCACTGATCCGTCGTGAGGTGGAACAAATGGAGGAAGAGGCACGTAATTTTTATCGGGCCGCCATTGCGCAAACCAGCGACGCTGGGGTGCGTCAGCTGCTCGGAGATCTGGCCGCTGAGGAGAGCAAGCATTATGAGTTGGCGGAGCAAATGGAGGAAAAACAGAAGACCTCCGGCGCGACCAAGAAGGAAGACGAGTCCGCGCGCCGCCGCTTTGTCCTGCAAATCGTCCAGCCCGGCCTTGCGGGATTGATGGACGGCTCCGTCTCGACGCTCGCGCCCGTGTTCGCGGCCGCCTTTGCCACGCATACGAGCAAAGATGCCTTCCTGGTCGGCATGGCAGCCTCTGTGGGAGCTGGGATCAGCATGGGCTTTGCGGAAGCGATGTCGGACGATGGCGTGATCAGCGGTCGCGGTCGTCCCTTGGCGCGCGGGACGGTCTGCGGTCTAATGACCACGGTGGGAGGCATCGGCCACACGCTTCCGTTTTTAATTTCCGACTTCCTCTATGCGATCGGCATCGCCGTGGCTATCGTCGCGGTTGAACTCGCGGTCATTGCGTGGATTCGCCACCGCTACATGGACACGCCGCTGCTTTCGGCGGCTTTTCAGGTAATCGTGGGAGGCGCTCTCGTTTTTCTTGTCGGCATTTTGATAGGCTCTGCCTGAACAGTCTGGGTGCCCAACGGAATCACGCGGTGGCATCGTTCTCGATGGCGTTGGTATGCTGGTCAACAGGGTGTGACGAGGACAAGGACGAGAACAATCGAGAAGATTCCACAGATTAGAGGGACCGGGGCGCAAGGTTATTTGACGGGGCCGATTCCGCTTTAGATCGTCCACGTCCACGTTCTCGTCCTCGGTTTGATTAACGGGCAGGGACTTAAGCGTCTGTCCAATGACGGGAGCGATCAAAGATCGAGGAAGCGACGACGATTGAAAAGGACGCGACAAATATGTTGATCGGCCGCCGCATCGGGCCCATGACCCCATTAGAATTTCCAGACCATCGGGGTCAGCAAGGTCGTGAGCAGCCAGGCGATGAGTGCCATTCCGCTGCCGATCGAGAGGTAATCCTTGAACCGGTAACGTCCAGGTCCCATCACCAGCATTGTCGTCTCGTGAGCGATGGGTGTGCAAAACGACGTGGAAATGCAAATGGCTAACCCTACCATAAAAGGCTTTGGATCCACTTGGCCTTCGCGCGCGATCTGGTACGCAATCGGCGCGAGAATGATGGCGACCGCTGAATTTTCGATCAATTGGGTCAGCGCCACCGTCAAGGCCAGCAGAACGCCAAGGATTAAGCTTGCGCCGCCTCCCTGGAAATGGGTGACCAGGAAGTGAGCCAAGGCTCTGGCGCCTCCGGTTTTCTCCAAGCCAAAACCGAGAGACATCATCCCCCCGACGGTCGCAACCGCTTGCCAGTTAACCGACTGGTAGGTGTCCGTCACTTTTACGCAGCCCAGTAACAGCACGGCGACAGCGGCGAGGGGAATGGAAAGCGCAGGCGGAAGAAGGCCGGTGATGGCCGTCAAGATGACGCCCCCCAAAAGGAGCAGCGTAAAAATCGCTTGCTTCCGGCCCGAAGTCGGAAAGTGTCGCTGGCTCAGCACGATCAGATTTGGATTACGCTCGAGCCGCTCGAGATTGGAGTTGTGACCGAGCAAGAGAAGCGAGTCGCCGTAGGCGAGCCGCGTAGCAGACGGCCGCTCCTGGATTGTCTGCCCGTGCCGCGAAATGCCCAGCACACTAAAGCCATAGTCCCGCCCGAAGTTAGTTTGCTGCATGGTGCGCCCGGTGTACCGGGAATTGGGAGAAAGCAACGCTTCGATGGTGATCAGATCCAGGCTGCGAAGGGTCTTCTCTCCGATCTTGACCTCCTCCATGAATTGGAAATCAGGGGATTTGAGCAGGCTGGCTATGGTCGGCACAGCCCCCTGCATAATGAGCGCGTCCCCTGGGTGCAATTTCATCCAGCCGTTCGGAGGCATTCGTTCACCCTCGCGGATGACGCCGACAATGGTGATATCCTGCCGCTTGCCCATATCGAGTTGGTCCAGAGTTGATCCCACCGTGGTTGATTGGGGCGTCACCATCACCTCGGTCAGGTACTCCTTGCCGAGTTCCTGCTCCAGCGATTGCACTTCCGGTTTGGGCAAAAACTTTCGACCAAACAGGAAAAAATAGGCCGCGCAGCCGATGAAAACGCAGGCTGCGACGGGCGTGAAATCAAAGAAGCCAATCCCTTCGCCCGTTCGCTGGCGGAGATAATCGCTCACGATGATGCTGCTGGCCGTGCCGATCAATGTCCATTCTCCACCGAGCGCACCCCCATAAGCGGCGCAGAGCAAGTAGCGGGACGGCGAGAGGTTGCGCTCTTTGCAGACCGCGAGGACGACCGGTATGAAGACGAGGACGATCGTAGTCTCGTTAATAAACATCGAAAAGGCGCCGGCGACAGCCAGGATCGCGACTTGCAGGAAGAGTTCGTCATGAGCGCAGGCTCTGAACAAGCGTCCGCCGATCAATTCGGCGGCACCCGTGCGGACCATGGCGGCCCCAAAGACAAACATGGCGGTGACCATGACCACGGCCACGCTGCCGAAACCGGAGAACGCCTCCTGCGGGCTCAGGATGGCTGCCCAGTGTCCGTCCGGCCGTGGCCAGGGCAAAGCAAGGGCCAGCATCACCAGCAGTGCGGTGATATCCGTCCGCAACAACTGGGTCCAAATCAGGTACAGTGCTCCTGAAAGCAGAAGCGCTAAGAAGATGAATTCCGGTTTCATGCCCGCGGGAAGTATCTGGGAAAAACTTTGGAATACATGCAAAGCGGTCACTCGATCGCAGCCATCGGCGCGGGACACGGGCCTATGCTTCCGCTTTAATCACTCGACGAATGGAGCATCGAGAGCGAGCGGCGGCGGTCGAGGATAGGAGGATAGGAAGTGGCTCTCACCACCCGATGACGCTGCGGTTTCTAAAGAACTTTCCGCTCAAATCCCGGGGTGCGTCGATCGCTAACCATACCGCGGTATCGGCGCCTTCTTGGATTGATCGAGTGGCGTTAGCGCCTCCCATATCCGTGCGGACCCACCCCGGACACATGACATAGACTGCGATACCTTGCGGGCGGAGCGCTTGATCAAGCATGATGGTGACCCCGTTCAACGCCAGTTTCGACAGACAGTAGCTGGGGACCTTTTGGGACAGACCGCCAACCTCGCCATAGCCGCTTGAGATGTTAATGACCCTTGCCGCGTCTGATTTCTTAAGAAACGGCAGGAAAGCCTGAGTCACGCTTAGCGGACCAAACGTATTCGTTTGAAACGTTTTCACCAGCTGCTCGCGCCGGATGGTCAAGATGTCGACGTTTTCATCTGGATAAATACCAGCGTTATTAATCAGAACGTCGAGCGCATCGCTTCGTTCGCCGTACGCCCGCGCCGCTTTCTCGATGCTCGCATCGTCGGATACATCCATTGGTAAAAATTGGACGTCGCCCCGAAAGCTGTTTGCGGCTTTTTGACCGGCCGCCTCATTTCGGGCGGTCAAAATCACTCGAAGACCTTTTGCGAGAAGTTGACCTACAATCTCGTGTCCAATCCCTTTGTTGGCGCCTGTTACCAAAGCAGTCTTTTGCTCTTTCATGGTTCTCACGATACGTGATTTCCAAAGTAAGCGAAGCGTCCCGCTTCGCCCGGGTCCAAAATTAGTCGGACGAGGACGACGACGAGACGATTTATTTAGCCCCGACCCCTTTCCGCCTACAGGCAAACGCGTAAATCGCCGGTGTCTTCGACCATCAAAAGACGATTGTATTTTGCCAAACGCTCAGACTGGGTGATTGATCCAACCTTGATGAAATCCCCGGACCAGCCAATCGCGAGGTCGGCCAGCCAGTGGTCTTCCGTTTCGCCGCTGCGCGCACTCACCGATACCTTCCAGCCGGCTTGTCTGGCGAGGGCAAGTGCGTTTTTAGCCTCAGTGAGCGTTCCGATCTGATTGACCTTCAGCAGCAGCGCGTTTGCGGCTTCCACCCGTATCGCGCGGCTGATACGGTCAGGATTGGTGCAGGTCAGATCATCCGCCAGCGTGAGCGTCCCATCCCCCAGTCGTGCACGCAAGATTGGCCAGTGATCCCAATCATCCTCACTGAGTCCATCTTCGATACTGACGAGCGGAAACCGTTCTTGCCAGAGTGCCAGGAGATCGATCATCTCCTCCGGGCTGAGCTGCTCTCCATCTATCCAGTACCTTCCATCCTCCCGAACGAAATGACTGGCGGCGACATCCATGGCCAAACTGACATCATGGCCTAATTTGAACCCCGCAGCTTCAATCGATTCCGCCGCTTGCTCCAGCATCTCGATGCTCGCTCGAAACGGCGGCGCCAATCCTCCTTCATCTGCTGTCAGAGCTCGCGTGCGGTATCGTTTGCCCGTCATTTCCGCCGCCGTCTGATAGATTTCGTAAATCATGGCCAAGCTGGCCGCAACCGACCATCCCGACGACGGAACGACTAGAACGTCCTGAACCGCCACTTGTCCAAAGGCGTGTTTTCCTCCACTGAATAAGTTGATCGAAAGGCGAGGGAGGGCCGGTGCACCGTTGGGCACCAGCCGGGCAAAATATTGGTAGAGCGGAATGCCTTGATGAGCCGCAGATGCCCGAGCAAAGACCAGTGAGGCGGCAAGAATGGCATTGGCTCCCAGCCGTGATTTATCTGCTGTTCCGTCGAGCTCATTCAGGTTCGAGTCCAACTCTGCCTGGCTTGAGAATTCGCGTCCGACGACAGCTTGTGCGATCGGGCCTCGAATATTCTCGACCGCCTTCCGGCATCCCAAGCCCCGGTAGGGCTGCAAATTGTCTCTCAGCTCTTTTGCTTCTGCTTTCCCCGTGGAAGCTCCTGACGGTATCGAAACGGTGGCCACGCTGCCGTCAGACGTACCCATGATCGCCGAAACCGTGGGCCGTCCGCGACTATCGAGGATCTCAACGGCGTGCAGATAGGTCGGTTTAATCATGGGCGGGAAGCCGCTCCCAGTTCCGCCTCCGCCGTCCTGGCCGAAAATCCTGTGATGACCTGGTCCACGGTGGGACAATTCTTCTCTATAATCATCTCGACAACAATCTTCTGTTGGAGCGCACGTTCCTCACGGCGGAGGTATTCGAGAGGAGACCTGCCGCAGACCCGCGCCAGCAGAGACGCAAGGGTGTGTTGCGCTGCGCGAAAGGCGAGCTGCGCCGCCCACGGTGTCCCCCGAACTTCGTCATTGTAAAGTTTCCAATAGTGCAGAGCGGCTTCCACAAACTGCGAGCGTTTTTGCGGGAGGTGAAGCGCCTTGGCGAGAAAGTGGGTCAGACTAAAGCCGACGTCGAACGCCGGATCTCCGAAATGAAGCACCTCATGGTCGAGAAGAACCAATCGATTGCGATGAAGCAGGACATTCTTGGGACTGAAATCGCCATGCACCAGTGTGTCGGTGCGACTCAGCGTCCATGCGACAAGCTCTTCCAGAAATGGCGCGGCTTGTGGAACGACCGTCGCGGTGTACTCGTAGTATGGTTCCAGCCGGAGGGTTTTAAAGTATCGCTTGTCCGCGAAGAGAGGCGCAAGTTCGTGCCTCAGCCTGAAGCTTTCCCGATGGATCGATCCGAGCAGCTCTGCAAACTGGCCGAAAAACTCGCGGCTCAATTCGCCGCTTAACAACTGTTGTTTCCAATTGTGATGTGGTTCAGGCACGGCCTCCATTGCCAGAAGGTTTTCGGCCGTATCCTCGAAGACCAGTGGAGTGGTGCTCCCTTCAGGAGTGACTTGGGGCAGATATCGCAGACCGTTTGCTTCGACATGAATGCGAGCGGGATCGCTGAACCAGTCCGATTGCACTCTGAGCTTTGTGAGCGCCTGTTTAATCACCCACGATTCGCCGGTGGAACGTATCACTAACACCGTTTTGTTCGATACACCCCCGCCTAAGAGCCGAATGCTTACTGCCTCTTGCGAACCGATGCGCCCGGTTTTGCGTAGATATCCCTGCAGCTGATCGAAATCCTCGATATCAATCATGGGCCGGATAAGGGCGCGTGCTCAAAATCCCTTCTCTGCGAGCTGGCTCAGGCACTTCTCGATTGCGTCCAGGGCTTTGTCGGCATCGACGCCCTCAGCGGTGACGAAGACTTTGGCTCCTTTGCGGATATCCGCGGTCATGATGTCCATAATGCTGACGCCGGAACATTTTTTGCCGTTTGCGAGAATTGTTATTTCGCTCTTGAAGCGCATGGCGCATCGCACAAGCTCGCTGACCGGTCGAGCATGCAATCCACTTTCGTTGGTAATGAGGAAATTGCGCGTCTCAGCTTTCTTCGCTGACTTGTCCATGGTTGATCATTCCATATTCACGTGGGGACGTCATTGATGGCCGGCCGTGTTTTGCCGTTTCGGGCGGCGCGGCGACGATCAACCGAAGAGCGCCTTGGCATCTCGGAGCGACCTCTTTGGTCTAACTCAAGTAAAACCAGACTTGCAGCGCCTCGCGCCCACACTTCGTCGCCCCAATGATGGATCACGATCTCAAGATTCCGCTTCAGCGGCGGGAGGACCATCTGCTCCGCTACCGAACGCAAACTGTCCTCAAAAAGATGGGCACATCGAATTGCGCCCTGGCAGATGATCACTCGTTGCGGGTTCAGCAGGTTCACCAGATTTGCGATACCCAGTCCGAGATAACGGCCCATTTGTTCGAAGATCCGCTTCATCGATTTGTCGCCCGCTTCTGCTTTTGCGACGATCTCTTGGATCAGGCGTGATCGCTCGTGGTAGTCCAGAGGCCGCTTCGGGATGCGAAATCCGGCCTTTGCGGCTTCGTGTATAATCGCAAACGCCGCGGTACGCGTTTCCATGCAGCCGAGCTCTCCGCATTGACATGGCGGCCCGTCAAAGACGAGCTTGGTGTGACCAAATTCGGCAGCTAATCCTTGCGCGCCTCGATAAAGTTTCCCGTTGAAAATAAGGCCGCTTCCGGTGCCGTGCTCGATGGTCACCACCACCACGTTTTCCAGCCCTTTCGCCATCCCGAACCAGAGCTCAGCCAAAGTGACGAGGTTGGCGTCGTTTTCAACGAAAACCGGGACATCAAATTTCGTCTGGAGCAACTCGCGGAAATTAACGTTGGGGCTTGCAAAAACCGGACTCCAAAACGCCAGACCGCGGTGCGAATCGATGAATCCCGGCAGACCAACGCCGATTCCGCTGACATCTGCGATTGTTTTGCCGGCCTTCTTCAGGCAACCGCGGACGCCGCGAACGATAAACGCCAGCATCTGCGCCGGAGTCAGCTTAAGCGGTTCTACGGGGATGTTATCGAAAGCACAAACGTTTCCGACAAAGTCGGTCACCGAAAAGACGATCTGATGAGTTGCGATTTTGACGCCCACCACGTGGGTGTATTCCGGGTTTAACCTGAGTATGACAAGCGGCCGGCCGCGTCCCCTGGCTCCCAGACCGTAGGCATCATCTTCGGACAACGCACCCTCCTCGATCAAGTGACCGACAATGCTGGAGATGGTCGCCTGGCTGAGTCCGGTCAAATCCGATAGTTCAGAACGCGAGATTTGGTTGTCGTGCAGGCGAATCGTATGAAGAACATCAAACCGATTGATGTTACGAATGATGGCTGGACCTCGCGCAGACATTGGAAATGCGGACTATACCCTGTTATCTCAAATTTGTAAGATTCGACAAGCTTGTACTCGCAGCGCCCCGTTGCGCGCTGAATAAACGCGGCAGAAAGCGCAAAACGGGCGCCAGATTAGATTAAAGCTTGACGGTTGGAAACGGTCCTCGGAGGATAACAGACTTCGTCGCAGCTTTCCCCTATGAACGAGCTGATTCCCAAATTCCCCGACTTATGAAATACAGATTCCTTCTATCTCTCGCGTTGTTAGGATTGTTATCCTTGTCGGCCTCTGCC
>JAFAKL010000375.1 GCA_019235445.1 Verrucomicrobiota bacterium
CGCAGTTTCTTGGCAAAAAACTTGTCCGTAAAATCCTCGCTCCAAAGAGTGCTGTACTTCACACCGGCTTTGGTGAGAGACGCGTTCAAGTTAAGCAAGCCAACTAAACCGGGCCACGTCCCGCTCCAGTTAGCCACGGTCAAAATAGGACCGCGATGAGAAATCAAACCGCCGAGCAAATGCTGGCTGTATTGCCACACGGCTTCGGCTACTACCAGCGGGGAATCCTGCGGAACCGACTTGAAAACTTCCAGGCCCATTTTCTGACTATCGATAAAACCGTGTCCCTTGGTTTCATTGAACGAGTGCGCTCGCTTTACGTAAAAGCCTTCGCGTTGGATCGCTTCGACTAGAGCTTTTTCCATCGCGGCTTGCGCGGGCTCACATTTCTGGTTGGCCGACAGACGGAGATCGCCGTTGGCAACAAGGTAGACTGTATTCATAAATCAAAACGTTCCCTCGAATTTACCACCACCGAAATTGGCTCAGGGTCGCGTAGACCAAGACAAGGGTGACCACAACGATGAGAAAGAATGTCGAACCGATCAGCATGGAGACGAAGAACCAGTCGCCTCGCGTTACCGCACTCGACTGTCCGGCGTATCGTTCCAGGATCCTGTAGTTTCGAATATTGGGCTTGTACCAGAGAACAAAGAGATCTCCAATCACCGGGATCATTCCGACCACTGCGTTGATAAAAATATTCAGCGCCATGTGGACCAACGCGATCTTCGGCAGCCGATGCTGAACGCTCCGGTACAAGAGTGCTGCTGAAATCAGCGAAGTCACTTGATCACCTAAGACCGGAATCAGTCCGATGATCGGTTCGAGCCCGAAACGGATACGGGTCCCGGGGATCAGGAAAACTGTATCGAGCAAACGACTGATCAGTTTGATCAATGGGTCGAGATCATCGCCCTGCTTCGTCCTCCCTGGGGAAGGCAATACTTCCAGTTCGATGTAATCCGCCGTCCGGCCAGCACGAGAGTTTTTTGGATCGCTTTCCATCGCAGAGAGATCACATGGAATCACCCGGCTCCCGTCAAACCGGCCGAAGACAGAGCGAGAGCATGAGACAGCTTTAACTCCCACTCTACCCGGGAATCTCGCGCAGCATCTGTGAGTTTGTGGGGAACTTTTTCAGGAAGGACAAAAGTCTTTCGATCGCCTCTGGCGGACGATGCCCGGCCAATCCCCGTCTGATCGTGTTGATCTTCTCCAGATCGTGGACTGGAATCAAAAGTTCTTCCCGCCGAGTGCCAGACTTGAAAATGTCGATCGCCGGATAGATTCGCTGGTCGCTAATCTGTCGATCCAAAACCATCTCCATGTTACCGGTCCCTTTGAACTCCTGGAAAATGAGCTCATCCATCTTGGACCCGGTTTCAATAAGCGCCGTGGCCATGATTGTCAGCGAGCCGGCTTCTTCCGTATTTCGAGCAGCGGCAAAAAGCTTACGCGGTATCTCCATGGCCCGCGAATCCATGCCGCCGCTCATGGTACGTCCGCTCCCTGAAATGGCATTATTGAAGGCTCTTCCGACTCGCGTCAAAGAATCCATCAGCACAAAGACGTCTTTCCCGGCCTCCACCAGGCGTTTCGCCCTTTCGATCGCGAGTTGAGCAATTCGCGTATGGCTTTTGATGTCGCTGTCGTTGGAACTCGCCATAATGTCGGCCTTCGGAACGGTTCGCCGGATTTCGGTGACTTCCTCAGGACGCTCATCGACCAACAAAATGATCAGTTTTACTTCCGCATGATTTCGGACCACTGCGTCCGCAATATGCTGTAGCAATGTCGTCTTACCGGTTCGCGGGGGCGCCACGATCAATCCTCGTTGCCCCTTCCCGATCGGTGTCATCAAATCCATCACGCGTGTCGTATATCGATCGGGAACGGTTTCCAGGCGGATTCTTTCCAGCGGATTGATGGAAGTTAGCTCTTCAAAGACCGGCAGGTTCCGATATTTTTCGGGATCCTCCCCGTTGATTAAAAGCAGTTTAAATAGCTGCGGTCCCCGACTGCCTCGTCGGACCTCGCCCTTAATCCACAAACCGTCACGCAAGGCATGTTTCCGCACGACTTCCGGCGTCACAAAGATGTCTTGCGGGGACTGAACGTAATTCCGTTTCGGGTCGCGGAGAAATCCAAATCCTTTGCCAGAAACCTCAATTAATCCCTCTCCAAAGACCGGGTCGTACCTTGGAGCTTCCACCGATGGGGGAGCCTCATGAAAACGAGAGGCGACCGGAACGGCCGGCACTGACTCTTCCACCGGTTGGCTCAGTTCTGCACTGGTTGAATCATTCGACAGCTCTGCCGGTTCCACCAATCCGCGAGGTTGCGCAGACGCAATTCCCTCCTCATTGGCAACATCCGAAGAAGGAGCGCCCTCTGGAGCTTCCAATAATGTTAGATGGTTATTCGCCTTAGACTCCGCCGTCTGTTCATTGCCCTTTGTTGGTTTCTTGGCTCTTCTCGCGCCCGTTTTGCTTGCTGTGCTCCCTCGCGGACGCGCAGCGGTTTTCGACCGCCGAGGTTTTTTTATGTCGTCCACGTCTTGATTTAGCAAAGCGGGTTGTTCGTTTGCTTCTGCCATAACTTCCAATATTTAATAAAGCCGCACGGCTAGCTTGAAAGACTTGCTAGTAGCTCGTCGGAGATATCGAAATTGCTGTGAACACTCTGGACGTCATCATTATCCTCCAGTGCCTCGCATAGTCTGAGCACTTGCGAAGCTAACTCCTGGTTGACAATTGCGACCATTGTGTTCGGGACAAAGGTTAACTTTTGCGATTCAAGATGGATGCCGGCATTTTTCATCGCTTCCCCGACCTGGTACAAATGGTCGTGAGGCGTGGTAACGACGTATAAATCATCCTCCGTGACTAAATCTTCCGCCCCGGCGTCCAGAGCGACTTCCATTACTCGATCTTCCTCTACTCCAGCCATTTCGACGGCGATTTGCCCCTTCCGCCGGAACAGGTACGAAACGGCGCCGCACGCGGCCAAATTCCCTTGATTCTTGGCAAATATACTTCGGATATCGGCCGCAGTTCGGTTCTTATTATCAGTTGCTGCCTCCACAATGATCGCAACGCCTCCCGGGCCGTATCCCTCGTACATCAATTCTTCAACGATTCCTCCTGCAATCTCCCCCGTACCCTTCTTAATCGCCCGATCAATGGTGTCATGCGGCATGTTCTGCGCGCGCGCAGCAAGCACCGCCGTCCGTAGACGAGGATTTAAGGTCAGGTCCCCGCCTCCCATCCGGGCGGCAACCATTATTTCCTTCGAAAACCTACTGAAAACCTTCCCCCGCTTTGCATCCAACGCACCTTTAAAGCGCTTGACTTTCGACCATTTACTATGACCCGCCATACTCCGGGTGAAAACAAAATCAATTCCAGAAAAATGTTTTTTAAACTAGCGACGCACTTGAGAGCGATGAGCTAAAGAATTCCAAGAGGGAACCGCTGATTGGCGCATCAACAAGCGATATGCAAACCAAACCGCAAATAGACTGGTTTGTCAACTTACTTTGCTGGAGGCTCGTTTTCGAGCGTTCGAATCCAGGATCTTCTTACGCAAACGAAGCGTTTTCGGCGTCGCCTCGACGTACTCGTCCGGTCCGATATATTCCAGGACGCGCTCCAGAGTCATCCGCAGCGGAGGCGCCAATTGAACCCCTTTCCCCTCTCCCTGACTCCGCATGTTCGTCAGATGCTTTGTCTTGCAGGCGTTTACCGTGAGATCGTCCGGACGCGAGTTTTCCCCAACAATCATTCCTTCGTAGACATCTTCCTGCGGACCGATGAAGAGCTTCCCGCGCTCCTGGACATTATTTAAAGCGTACGCGGTCGAAATTCCACTTTCCATGGCGACCAGAACGCCATTGTCTCGATTCGAAATTTCGCCCTTCAAAGGCCCATACTCCTTGAATAGATGGCTCATTGAACCAAGGCCTCTCGTCAGGTTCACCAGATCGCTCTCAAAGCCGATCAGTCCACGAGTGGGAATAATCGCCTCGACCGATACGGTACTGGCTTGATGGTCCATGCCGACGATCTCCGCCTTACGACTGGCCAGCGATTGCAGAATATCTCCCAGGTTTTCGTTCGGTACATCCGCATAGAGCGTTTCGAACGGCTCCAGTACATTTCCCTGCTCGTCCTTACGAAAAATAACTTCCGGCCTGGAAACCAGAAGTTCGAATCCCTCGCGGCGCATTTGCTCGACGAGGATCGCGATTTGCATTTCCCCCCGAGCACTGAGCGTAAATACTCCGGCCGTGTCTGTCTCGACGAATTGGAGCGAAACGTTGGTGCGGCATTCCCGTACCAGCCGTTCCTTGATATGCCGGGCGGTCAGCAACTTGCCTTCCCGCCCCGCCGACGGCGAATCGTTTACGAGAAAGTTCATCTGTATCGTCGGGGGATCGATATCGACAAACTCGAGAGCAAGCCTCTCTTCCAGATCGGTCAAGGTTTCCCCGATAGAAACCTCCTCAAAGCCGGCCAGACCAATAATGTCGCCCGCTCCGGCATGCTTGAGCTCAATTCGATCCAGCCCCTGATGGCCGAACAAGGCCGTCACCGTATCCCGCTCGCGCCGGCCATCTTTATGGATGCAAACGATCGAGTCACCGACTTTCACCCGCCCGCTGACGACACGACCAAATGCCAATCTGCCCAGGTAATCCGAATAATCGAGATTGGACACCAGCATCTGAAAATAGGCTTCCGGCGGTTTCGGCGGAGGTGGGATATGCTTCACGATCGCTTCGAACAGCGGGTCCAGGGAAGTATTCGGCTCGTGAAGCTCCCGCATCGCATATCCCTCTTTCGCGCTGGCGTAGATGACGGGGAAATCCAGTTGCTCATCCGTGGCATTGAGCTCGACGAACAGGTCAAAGACCATGTCCAGTACCTTGTGCGGCCGGGCATTTTCTCTGTCGATTTTGTTAATCACCACAATCGGGCGCGCTTTGTTTTCCAGCGCCTTACGCAGCACGAACTTCGTCTGCGCCTGGGGACCGTCATGTGAATCGACGACCAGCAGCACGCCATCCACCATCTTCATGATCCGCTCCACTTCTCCGCCGAAATCGGCGTGACCTGGCGTATCCACGATATTGACGTGATACACCTTGTATTTGAAAGCGGCGTTCTTGGCCTTAATGGTAATCCCTTTTTCTTTCTCCAGGTCCATCGAGTCCATGACTCGTTCCTCGACCTTTTGATTTGCCCTGAAGGTCCCGGATTGACGCAGCAATTGGTCAACAAGCGTCGTTTTCCCATGGTCCACATGAGCTATGATCGCAATATTCCGTATATGCTCCATACTGCCCGACGCGGAGTCGGAAAGATGGCTGCGCTCCACTGCTTCGTCAACGAGGTTTAAGTTCAAACATCACTAATCAAAGAGAGTTTCCGCCAGATCGCAACCAACGATTTTTTCACAGGGGTCAGAATTCAGGAGTCAGCAGGCGGGGATGCAGGAGTCAGGAACGCCGACCCGCCGACCCGTTTTCCCTGAATTACTCCGGCAGCCGTTCAAACCGATTGGAATCCAAAGAAAGAAGGGCGGCTTTCGGTACGCCGTAATCCGAGCCAATGTTAATTCCGATCGTGCGGCCCAGATTCAGTGGACCGGCGCAGCGGTGGGTGTGCCCGCACACTACTCCCAGCAGATTGTCTTGGGCCTGCCGTAAAAGTACTCCCATCGACCGGTTCCCCAGGTAGGCGCGAAAGAAAGCGTAAACCGACGGAGCCGATTCTGCCGTCACGGGACTTACAGGGGGCACTCCCAGAAGCTCTTCAAAAGGGGGAGTGTGCAAGACCACGAGAGTTCGAGAATCAGCGGCGGCTGCCATGCGCTCTCGAACCCCATCAACCTGCTCGCGTGCGATCTCTTTGGGCGGGCGATCGCAAGGCATAAACTGGAAATCGCGCCAGCGCAGCGTGCCTCCAGACGGTGGAGCCCCACGAGCGTAATCCTCTTCCGTCACCAGGATCCCGTCGTATGCAAGGTGAGGGACGGCAAAACCGAGGTCGTAATGGCCGTAGCCTCCTACGATCGTGAGCTCTGGCAGGCGCAGATTCTCTGCGTCGAGGAGTACGATATCCAGGGAGGCCGCGGCTGGCAGCCAGTATCGCTCGACGATTCCGGAAAGTGAGCCAGGCTCAGCCGAAGAATCTTCCAGCATCCAGAAATCATGATTACCAAGACAGACAGCGATCGGACCCTGCAGAAAGCAATGGCGCAAATTTTTCAACGTCTCCGCTGCCTGCGGTGCGCTGGACAGGTCCCCTGCTACAACCAATGCGTCCGGCCGGTATCGGGCAATCCACTCCCGCAACTTCAGCAGCGTCCGTTCTTGCGTACCCCGCAAGAGATGGAGGTCGGCGGTCAATAAGATGTTCATTGCGGTGCTCCAAACCCACCGCCGCCGGGAGTTTCGATCACGACGGCATCGCCGGGTCGAACGTCTCGCCGGGCACAGCTGCCAAGATTTTCCATTCCACCATTTGCCCGCTGGAGGTAAGTCTTCCCAACCATGCCTGGATGGCCGCCTTCGAGTCCAAAGGGCGCGATCACGCGATTATTTGCCAACACCGCCACCATCATCGAGTCCCGAAAAACGATCCGGCGCACCACTCCGTCTCCTCCTGACCAACGCCCTCGGCCACCGGAACCGCGCCTGATCCGAAAGGCGTCGATCAACACCGGATACCGCAACTCCAGAACCTCTGGATCCGTCAGCCGGGAATTTGTCATATGGGTATGAACAGCGGAAGCGCCGTTGAAGCCCGGACCGGCCCCTGCTCCACCGCAAATCGTTTCATAGTACTGATAGCGGCTGTTCCCGAACGTCAGGTTGTTCATAGTTCCTTGCGCCGCCGCAAGCAGGCCTAATGCTCCGAAAAGCGCGTTTGTCACAGCCTGCGATGTCTCCACATTGCCGGCCGCGACCGCCGCGGGCGCTTTCGGCGCGAGCATCGAGTTCGGCGGGATCACTAGTTTCAGCGCCTCCAAGCACCCGTCATTCAACGGAATATCCTCGTTTACCAGGGTACGAAAGACGTACAGGACCGCCGCATAAACAATGGAAGAAGGCGCATTGAAATTCCCCGGTTGTTCGGCGGAGGTTCCAGTAAAATCGACCGTCGCGGTGCGCGCATCCGTATCGACGGAAATCTGGACGCGAATCTCCCCTCCGAAATCCATTTTTTGGACGAAGCGGCCGGGCTTTAGCCGATCAATTACTTGGCGAACCCGTTCCGACGCATTGGCTCGCACGTGCCCCATGTAGGCCTGGACGACCTGGAACCCAAATTGGTCAACCAGCACATTCAATTCCCGATCGCCTTTTTCGTTTGCTGCGATCTGGGCGCGAATGTCGCCCAGATTTTGCGCTGGATTGCGAGCCGGATATTGGCCGCTTCCAAGCAAGCAGATGAACTCCGCTTCTCGGAAAACGCCTCCCTTCACCAACAGGAAATCCGTGATCATGACTCCTTCCTCTCTGATGGTCCGGCTTTCCGGAGGCATTGATCCCGGGGTCAATCCCCCAATATCCGCGTGGTGACCGCGACTGGCTAACCAGAAGAGAGGGTGCGACGACCGGCCAAAGACCGGGCTGATCACTGTGATATCCGGTAAATGCGTTCCGCCCGAAAAAGGATCATTGAGGGCATAAACGTCCCCTGGCTGAATTTCCGTTCCCCGGCGCCGGATGATCGCACGCACAGCTTCCCCCATGGATCCAAGATGGACCGGCACATGGGGCGCATTGGCGACGAGTTTTCCCTCCGCATCAAACAATGCACACGAAAAATCAAGCCGTTCCTTGATATTGACCGAATAAGCGGAGTTCTGCAGGACCGCGCCCATTTGCTCAGCAATTGACATGAACATGTTGTTGAAAAGCTCTAACAGCATCGGATCGACCGTCGTGCCGAGCGCAACTCTTCCCCGCCGTGGCACCACCCTGGTTAAAAGCAAATTCAAGCCCTGGGTGACCTCCGCCCGCCAGCCCTCTTCAACAACTGTTGTCGTGGTTGCCTCGACGATGATTGCCGGTCCATTGATTCGCACGCCAGGTCCCATGCCCGCGCGCTCGAACACCGGAGTCGAATACCTGCGCTCGGCAAACGTGGCATCCACCCAGGCGACAGGTTCAGGCTGCTCGGTTTCTCCCAATTCCTCCAGATCGTCCACCTGTACATCGCTCCCGCTGATTGCCTCGAGTGAGACCGAGTCGATCACGCACTGGCGTGCCATCGGATCCATGACAAAACCGAACCGCGCACGGTGAGCCTCGAGAAACGCCTTTTCCATTGCCTCCATGCTACCGGCTTCTACCGCCAGCGGCGTATCCGTCCCCTCGTATCGAAGATTGAATTTCCGAGTAACTCTCTCGATTTCCCCAGTCTGGGCCCGCAACTCATCTTTCGCTTTTACCTCCAGATCCGCCAGTACCCGTTCCGCTTCCTGAATGCCGGTCGGAGTAAGCAGCTTTTCGACGGAGCACTCCTTTAGCACGCGAAGTTCGGCTAGCCCCATTCCATACGCGGAAAGCACACCTGCAAATCGATGAATGAACACGCGATCCATGCCAAGAGCATCGGCGACCGCACAGGCATGCTGCCCCCCGGCGCCCCCAAAAGTGACAAGTGTGTATCGGCTTACATCGTAGCCACGCGCGACAGAGATTTTCTTGATGGCATTGGCCACGTTTTCAACCGCGATTCTGAGGAACCCGCTCGCAAGACGTTCAGGTGAAAGATCGCCGACGGCCGCAGCGAGTTCTTTAAACCGCTCGCAGACAAGCCCCACGTCGATCGGCAGATCACCGGCCGGCCCAAAAATCCTGGGAAAAAAGTTGGGATGCAAGCGCCCGAGCAACACGTTGCAATCGGTCACCGTCAGCGGACCGTTACGCCGGTAACAGGCCGGGCCGGGGTTGGCACCGGCGCTTTCTGGACCGACCCGCAAACGGGATCCATCAAACCGGCAGATAGAACCGCCTCCGGCGGCCACCGTGTGAATATGCATCATGGGCGCGCAGATCCGAACCCCGGCTACCTCTGTCTCCACCCTGCGCTCGTACTCGCCTGCGAAGTGGCTGACATCGGTGGATGTCCCGCCCATATCGAACCCTATGATGCGCTGGCAACCCGATTGGAGACCAACCTTCGCCGCCCCGACCATTCCGCCGGCTGGACCGGATAGAATTGCGTCCTTTCCTTTGAACTGATCCGCATCCGTCAATCCTCCGTGAGATTGCATGAAGAGCAGACGCACTCCAGGAAGCGCGGACCGGATGCCCTCGACATATCTCGCCAGAACCGGCGAGAGGTACGCATCGACGACCGTCGTATCGCCACGATTCGTCAGCTTGATCAACTGACTTACTTCGTGGCTGCTCGACACCTGATCGAAACCTAAATTACGTGCCAGCTCGGCCAGCACCCGTTCATGCTTAGGGTAGCGATAACCATGTATGCAGACGATTGCGATTGAGCGGATCCCTTCCGCCAGTAAGCTTTCCAAAGAGCTCCGTACCCCATCAAGGTTTGACGGTTCAAGCTCTTCGCCCTCGGCGGAAAATCGTCCGTCGAACTCGACCACTTTCTCATAAATCTGCTCCGGAAGTGCGATCCGGAGATCAAAAAGCCGAGGGCGCTGCTGCGTTCCAATTCGGAGCACATCAGCAAATCCACGATTGATCAGAAGCGCCGTGCGCGCTCCCTTGCGTTCCAGCAGAGCATTGGTGGCCACCGTTGTCCCCATTTTGACGCTCGCGATCCGATCCGAAGGGATTGGTTCGTCGTGCGCCAGCGCGAGCATACGGCGGATGCCCTCCACTGCCGCGTCAGGGTATTGACCGGGGTTCTCGGAGAGCAATTTGTGGGTGCGAAGGCTGCCGTCTGGGGCTTGGCCCACAAGGTCGGTGAAGGTTCCCCCTCGGTCGATCCAGAATTGCCAACGCCCCCGGGCATTCATGATTGTCGGCCACCAGCTCGTCAGCTCCGAAAAAATTCCACCACTTTGGCGAGCGCCCTGCCTCGATGGCTCAGGCTGTTCTTAATCTCGGACTGCAGCTCTCCAAATGTCTCAGCGTAACCCGCCGGCACAAAAACCGAATCGTACCCGAACCCGCTTTCGCCGCGTTCTTCAAGAATTATGCTCCCATGAATAATCCCAGTAAATGATCCAAGTAGTTCTCCTCGACTGGCCAGGACCATCACACACCGGAAACGCGCCGGAAATTCATTGCCGCCGAAACTCCTCAGCTTGCCTATCAGCAGGAACCGATTTTCGGCGTCACTCGCGTTTGGCCCGGCGAAGCGAGCGGAGTGCACCCCCGGAGCACCGCTCAGTGCATCTACCTCCAGTCCGGAATCATCCGCGAGGACCAAACCAGTGAAAATTCTTGAAATGGTAAGCGCTTTGAGGGTCGCGTTTTCTTCAAAAGTCGCGCCGGTCTCCTCCACCTTTGGAGCGTGCGGAAGCGAAGCCAGATCACGGACATCCCATCCGGCACCCAGCATCTGACCGATTTCCCGAGTCTTATGCCGGTTCCAAGTGGCGATTAAAAGTGTTTGCATCGTAGAGTGACCACCTCAAAGTTGCCTCCTCCGTCGAGGTTGTCACGCCCGTTGGCATCCCAGGCCTGGGGCAAGCAACCAGATTCCGGATTTGCAGTAAATAATACCAATGAGTGAGCGACGAAAACAGTTTCCCTTTCCGGAATTCGAGCCGAAATGGCAGCAAGTTTGGCTCGAAAGACAGACCTTTCATGCTCCAAACCCGCGCGAACCAGGATTCGAGCCTGCGAAACCAAAGTTTTATGTTCTCGATATGTTCCCCTATCCAAGCGGCGACGGGCTTCACGTCGGCCATCTGGAGGGGTACACTGCGACCGATATCATCGCTCGTTACAAACGGATGAAAGGCTTCAACGTCCTGCATCCGATGGGATGGGACGCATTCGGGCTGCCGGCAGAACAATTTGCCATCAAGACCGGCCTCCATCCGTCCGTCGCGACGGCAAGAAACATCGGGCGGTTCAAAAACCAACTCAAAAAGGTCGGATTCAGTTACGATTGGGCGCGTGAGTTGACCACCACCGATCCGGGTTATTACAAATGGACTCAATGGATTTTCCTAAAGCTTTATAACTCCTGGTTCGATCCCAAAATCAAGGCGGCCCGGCCGATTGAGGAATTGATCGCGACAAGGCAGCTGGAATTTCCCGACCAGTCCGAGGATGAACTCCGCGACATTGTGGATGAACATCGTCTGGCCTATGTCACAGAAGCCCCGGTAAACTGGTGCCCCGAACTGGGGACCGTTCTAGCAAACGAAGAAGTGGTTGAAGGGAAGAGCGAAGTCGGCGGATTTCCGGTGGTCCGCCGCCCAATGCGCCAATGGGTGTTGCGTATCACGGCTTATGCCGATCGGTTGCTGGACGAACTTGAATTCCTGGATTGGCCGGAGTCCATAAAATTACTGCAGCGAAATTGGATCGGCCGCAGTGTCGGTGCGCAGGCAATGTTCCGCGCCGATGGGCTGGACGAGGTGATCAACGTCTTCACGACCCGCCCTGACACCCTTTTCGGGGCGACCTATGTGGTCCTGGCGCCGGAACATCCACTAGTCAATCGAGTAACCACTCCGGCACAGCGGGCGGCCGTCCAGGAATATAGAGAAAAAGTGTCGACAAAATCCGATCTCGAACGGACCGATCTCGCAAAAGAGAAGACCGGAGTTTTCACCGGTGGGTTCGCGATCAATCCTGTTAATCAGGAAAGGATACCCATCTGGATCGCCGACTATGTTCTTATCAGTTACGGAACGGGTGCCATCATGGCAGTTCCCGGCCACGATGAACGCGACTTCGAATTCGCTCAAAAATTTGGCCTCGAAATTCGCTACGTCGTGGAACCGCCGGCGCCGGTTGAATCCTGTTTTGTTGGCGACGGGACTGCCAAAAACTCGGGCTTTTTGGATGGTTTACCAACCGCGGAAGCGAAAGATAAGGTGATCGCCTGGCTCGAGGAGCAAGGTTCCGGGAAACGCTCCATTACCTACAAGCTGCGGGACTGGCTCTTCTCGCGCCAACGCTACTGGGGCGAGCCGTTTCCAATTATTTGGCGCAACGGCAGGCATGAAGCGCTTGGTGAGTCGGATCTCCCGATCGTTCCACCGCCGCTCGACGATTATCGGCCAACTGGGACAATTGAGCCTCCGCTGGCCAAAGCGAAAGGATGGATCACTCTTTCCGACGGAGCAACTCGGGAGCTTAATACGATGCCGCAATGGGCAGGTTCCTGCTGGTATTTTCTGCGTTTCACTTCGCCAGACAACGCGAACCGGTTTGTGGATGAAGCCGCAGAGCGTTACTGGATGTCAGGTGATGGAGCCAGGCAGAGCTGGCGGGGAGGAGTCGATCTCTACGTCGGCGGGACCGAACACGCTGTGCTTCACCTCCTGTACGCTAGATTCTGGCACAAAGTCCTCTCCGATCTCGGCTACGTTTCTACCATCGAACCGTTCCATCGGCTGGTAAATCAGGGGATGATCCTCGGGCATGACAACCAGAAGATGTCCAAAAGCCGCGGCAATGTGGTCAGTCCGGATGATATCATCGAGGAATATGGCGCGGATGCGTTGCGACTCTACGAGATGTTTCTTGGTCCGCTCGAGTCGACCAAACCATGGAGTATGAGTGGTGTCGAAGGGGTCTACCGGTTCCTGGCCAGGGTCTGGCGCCTCGCCATGGACGATGATCAGGAAGGACAATGGCAATTATCCTCTTCCTTGAGTAACGTCGAATTGAGCGCTAAACAGCAGAAGGTGGTGCACTCAACCATCAAGAAAGTCTCCGAAGATCTTGAGTCGCTCTCGTACAACACCGCCATTGCGCAGATGATGATCTTCGTGAACGAGTTCACAGGCGCGCAAATTCGCCCGGTAGAAGCACTTCGCACCCTGTTGATCCTCTTGAGCCCTTTTGCGCCGCACCTGGCAGAGGAGATTTGGTGGCGCCTCGGCACTAGTTTTGCCGGGTTCCAAGGCATGGCCTGTGAACAACCGTGGCCCGAATGGAGCGATAAATACCTCGCGGAGGAAGAAGTGCAAATTGTCATCCAGATCAACGGCAAACTCCGCGACAAGGTTAACGTCCGAAAGGATTTGGGGAAAGATGAGATCGAGCAAGTGGCGCTTGCGTCGATGAAGGTGCGGGAAGCAACCCGCGGTAAATCCGTTCGCAAAATTATCGCTGTCCCGAACAAACTGGTAAATGTCGTGGTCGACTAATTGAGGGAGAGGACTCAGAGTGGTCGCCCCCGCAGCTGATTGCAGGACTCCGGAAGGAAATTGTTGCATGTGCCCCGTTCGGACCGATTACCATATCCACACCAGGTTGTGCCATCACGCAGAAGGCGAACCGATTGAGTACGTGAGAGCCGCGCAGAAGGTTGGACTTAGCGAGGTCGGCTTTGCCGATCACAATCCGATGCCGGAGCATTTCGATGAGTGGCGCATGTCGATCCAGGATTTACCTCACTACCTGGAAATGGTGGAGGAAGTCCGCTCAACCACCGGTTTCCCTGTTCGTCTTGGTCTCGAATGCGATTTCATCCAGGGATATGAATTCTGGATCGAGTCTCTGGCCGGGAAGGTTCCCTGGGATTATTTGATCGGGAGCGTCCATTATATCGCTCCCGGATGGGATGTGGACAACCCGAAGTACCTGTCGCGCTTCCGGAGATTTCCGGTTGAGGAAATCTGGGAGCTCTACTGGAAAAACTACGTGCGCTGCGTTGAAAGCGGCCTGTTTGATTTTGTCGCTCACCCGGACCTGCCCAAGAAATTCGGCTACCGTCCTCTGGGGGATCTTCGGCGCTATTACCAACCCGCCATAGAATCCTTGGCTAAGCGGGATGTTGCCTTCGAGATCAATACGGCCGGCTTGCGCAAAGAAGCTCAAGAAATCTACCCCGCTTCGGCATTCATCGAGCTCGCACGGGAAGCCGGTGTGGCGATGTTGGTTAACTCTGACGCTCACGCCCCTGCAGAGGTTGGATACAAGTTCGACGAGGCGAGGAACTTGGCGCGACAGGCCGGGTATTCCAAAGTCTGCCGATTCGAAAAGCGCCAGCGGATTGAAGTCGACCTATGATCCTGGCAATGCGGGGCCGGGCAGTTACGTTCCCTCGTCGCCCCCTCGTCATGGGGATCGTGAACATCACGGATGATTCGTTTTCCGGAGACGGATCACTCCAGATCGAACGGGCGATTGGAATCGCGCGAAACCATGTAACTGCCGGCGCGGACATCATCGACTTAGGAGGCGAAAGTGCGCGCACGAATCGGACAGAAATCAGCGCGGAGGAGGAGTCTGCACGTGTCCTCCCATTCCTTGGGCGCTTTGAGGAATGTTATGAAGGAAACCGGCCCATCGACGAGATGCAGATCTTTCCTCCGTTGCTATCGATCAATACCTGGCGGTCGAAGGTGGCCAGGTTAACTCTTCGAGTTGGCGGCCATCTGCTGAACGATATGAGCGCGCTTGCGACAAACGAGAACGCGCGCATCGCGGCGATGTACGGCGCGGGTCTGGTGATCATGCATTCGATCGGCCTGCCGAAGCAGCGTCACACCCATATACTGTATGCCGATATTTTGCGCATTCTGGACGACTTTTTTGATCTCCAAATCAACCGGGCGATGGCGGCTGGAGTTGCGCGCGAAGCGATTGTCCTCGATCCGGGGATCGACTTCGCAAAGCAAAAAATGGACAACTTGCGCATTTATCGAGAGCTGAAATCCGTGCAGCGTTTCGACCGCCCTATTCTGCTCCCTGTCTCCAGAAAGACCGTCATCGGTGACGTCCTCGGAATCGCAGAACCATCAGATCGAGACGCCGGAACGATCGCTTGCGTAGTTGCAGGTACACTCCGCGGAGCATCTATTTTTCGTGTTCATAATGTGCGAGCGGTTGTGCAGGCGCTCCGGACCATTTACCCGATTGTTAATGGCCCATCGGATCTGCTGGGAACGACTGGAGTCTTAACTTAAGGAAAATCCTGCAGCGAAAGAGCGCAGCCTGTCCCGGAGGGACCAAATGAAGGTAGCCTGGCACGAAGTGCCTGGAAACAAGAGAAAAGTGACCCCGTCCCGGAGGGACATTAGATCTGCTCACTAGTACTAGAACTAAACTAAACTGGTACTAGACTAGACTAGGACTAGGATGAGGATGAGGAAACCTTGATCAACCGTCCCTACGGAACTAGACGCGTGTTTTTCTTGTTTTCAGACACTTCGTGCGAGGCTACCCTCGTTTCAATCCCTCCGGGATCAATGCGTCGCGGCACCTCCCTGCCGCTGCGATAAGTTAACGCTTTGGGGCTCCGCCTCAGGCTGCAATTTGTTCGCGCTTCGAGCGCGTGCAGGCGCCAAACGCCGAAGGCGCGAAACAGATATGCTTCTACTTTGGGCTCGGTGTCACTCCTTGCCCAGTGCTTGTTTTGTTCCCACCAGCCGCTCGACATATTTCGCGACGAGGTCAAATTCAAGGTTTACCCGGGCACCTGGCTGGAGGCGATGCAGATTCGTCTGGCTCCACGTATGAGGGATAATCCAATTGACAAAACGATCCGAGTTCAATTCAGCGACCGTCAAGCTGATCCCGTTGACCGCGATGGATCCTTTGTAAACGATGTATCGGGCGAAATCCTGGGGTAACTCTATCTCGATGCGGTGATCCTGTCCGACCGTCTCTAACGCGAACAGCCGCGCGGTGGTATCCACGTGACCTTGGACAATGTGCCCATCAAACCGGCTTGAGGCTGCCATGGAACGTTCCAGATTAACCAGGTCGCCTGCCTTCAAATCAATCAAGTTGCTTCGAGTAACAGTCTCGGCCAGGAGGTCGAACCCCAACGTTGAATCTGTCAGGGAAACGACCGTCAGGCAAACGCCGTTGTTGGCCAGGCTGTCACCGATCTTCATTTCGGAAGCGAGCGCCGCCCGGATTTCCAGCAGGTAAGCCCCTGGAGTCGATCCCACCAATCGAACAACTTCACCAACCGCTTCGACAATTCCGGTGAACATTCCAAGGAGTATAGACCCGACCAGCATCAATGGAAAACCCCGGCCCCCGTACGTCCATTCGCGCATTTGAAAAAGCCCGGCCCGGGTTGACTTTAATCATCCCAAACTTTAAGGGGAGGAATTAATCCATGCAGAAGGTGATCATTATCGGCACCGGGTGCGCAGGCCTGACGGCAGCGATTTATACCGCGCGGGCAAACCTGAGCCCGCTTGTGCTAGAGGGCCGGGAGCCGGGCGGCCAACTCACAAGCACCACGCTGGTGGAGAATTTTCCTGGTTTTCCCGACGGCATCGATGGTCCGCAGCTGATCATGAACATGCATCGGCAGGCCGAAAAATTCGGGGCAGAATTCAAGTATGCGGAGGTGCAAGGATTCGAACCTGTGGACGGCCGCTATCGTCTGCAGATGGATGGCGAGTCCATCGAAACGCAGTCGGTCATCATCGCCAGCGGGGCCTCAGCGAAATGGCTTGGCCTCGAACATGAATGCAAGTTCAAGGGACATGGGGTGACCTCCTGCGCTACTTGCGACGGCGCTTTTTATCGGAATGTGCCGGTTTGCGTTATCGGCGGGGGCGACACTGCTACCGAGGAGGCAATTTTTCTCACTCGATTTGCTTCCCAAGTTTTCCTGATCCATCGGCGTGATTCCCTGCGGGCGAGCAAGATAATGGCCGAACGGGCATTGAACCATCCGAAGGTACAACCGATCTGGAACACCGAAGTCAGCCGATATCTGGGAGATAAGAAGGGCGAAATTGCGGGGGTGGAACTCCGAAACGTCGAAACCGGCAAGCTTTCCACGCTCGATGTAAAATGCGTTTTCGTTGCCATTGGCCACACGCCAAACACCGCACCGTTCAAGGGAAAAGTTGAGATGGATGCGAACGGGTACCTCGTTCGCAAAAAAGGCACCAAAACGAATCTTCCGGGCGTGTTTGCCGCCGGGGATGTGGCCGACCCCATCTACCGCCAAGCCGTCACGGCGGCAGGCCAAGGATGTGCCGCCGCCATTGAAGCTGAGCGATATCTCACCGATCTGGAATAGGTATCTTTCGCGAGGGTCTCCGGGACTCGTTAGATCGGCAGGAGGTCGTCCTCAGTCAGTCGGACGAAATCATTTGATCCCAGTGGTTTTGATCGATTCGACCAGTTGCCGTTGAAACAAAAAGAAAAGGACAAGGGTAGGTATGGCCACCACCACGGAGGCCGCCATTATATAATTCCAGGCGGCTGAATACTGTCCCTGAAAACTTGCTATCGCGATCTGCACCATCCAGAGATCTTGATTCGATGTGATAGTGAGCGGCCAAATAAAGGCATTCCAGTTCACCAGAAAGAAGAAGACGGCCAAAGCCGATAAAATCGGCCGGCTGAGCGGCAGCATGATATTCCAATAGATTCCCCAGTAGCTTGCCCCGTCAATGATGGCGGCTTCTTGCAGGTCAGCCGGTATGCCGAGATAAAACTGGCGCAAAAGGAAGATCCCGAAGGCATTGAATGTCACTGGTATAATCAGGCCGGCATAGGTGTTAACCAACCCCATTTTCTGCACGAGAATAAACAGAGGGACAATGATAACCTGCAACGAAACAAGAAAGGTGGAAAAAATAATCAGAAAGATAGATTCACGGCCCGGAAAGCGGAGGCGCGCAAAAGCGTATCCAGCCATGGAATGGAAGAGGAGCGCAATCACGGTAATCGTCCCGGCAACAAAAAAGGTGTTCAATATATAACGAAGGAACGGCAGCTGGGTGAAAACATAGCGAAAATTATCCAGCGTCGGATGTTGTGGCAGCAGGCTTGAATTGAAGATTTCACCCGGTTCCTTGAGCGAAGCCGATATCATCCATACCAAAGGAGAAGCAGTTATAATCGCGAGCGTGGCGGTCGAGAAAAAAAGCATCCATCGACTAACACGAAAAACGGGCGCTTTGACTCGATCCATAACCTCAGGCAAGGTGAAATCGGCCGCCGCGCGTCAGCGCAAATAAAACAACCGTGATCGCCAGCAGGATAACGACCACAGTCGAAGCCATGGCCGCGGCATATCCATAATCGTTAAACTTAAACGCCTGCTCATAGATATAGAATACTGCCAGCGAGGTCGAATTTGCCGGTCCACCATTCGTCATGACATAGATGAGGTCGAAGGAGGAGGACCCGGAGACCGCCGCTACGGTGGAAACCAGGATGACGAAAAAACTGGTCGGACGCAGCAAAGGCAGGGTGATGTTTATGAACATGGTCCACGCATTCGCCCCATCGATTCTCGCCGCTTCATAGTATTCTCGAGGGATCTCCTGCAGTCCGGAAAGGAATATAATCATGTAATATCCCATCAAAAACCAGATGGTTACGGCCAAAACCGCACCAAGAGCAAATTTCGGGTCGCCCAGCCAGGCTTGCCCCTGGAGACCGACCAGCGCCAGCATCTGATTGAGGAATCCGACCTTTTCGATCAGCAGCACCTTCCAGATCAACGCGATCACTACCAGACTGACGACGTACGGCATGAAAAAGAGGCTTCGCCAGAGACCGATAAAAGGAATCTTCTGCTGGACCAGTAACGCCAGCCCCAGGCCGGTGACATAAAGTCCCGGGACCAGGACCACGACATAAATAATAGTCACCTCGATGCTTTCAAGGAATAACGGGTCATGAAACATTCGGCTGTAGTTGGCCAGTCCGATAAACTTATAGCCCCCGAAACCGTTCACACTGAAAAAACCCAGGCTCAGAGACAGCACCATCGGCACCGCTACGAAAATCAACAATCCGATAAAATCGGGTAAGATAAACAGCCAGGCAGCCAGCGCCTCTTTTCGCGACCTGCTCCAATAGGTTTGACCTCGCCGTTGCAGCGCACTCCCGCCCAGACCGCGGCCGGAGGAAGGCTGCACGCCGTCGAGAGACAATCGAGGCTGATCATCCATGTTTCTATCAGTTCACGGGCTTACCCCAGATTGTCGTTCCTCTGAACATGCCCAGCCTGCACGTTCACCCACCCTCAGACGTTGGTGAACGATGCAATTAGCTCGCACCAGAGTTCCCGGCCATGCCTGCAGGTCCTACCGAATTTTACGATCAAAAGAGCTCTTGAAGCGTGTGTTTCAAAGCAGTGGCGCGCCGGTGTAACTGGCAAGGAAACTGTCGATCTGTTGCGCTCCTTGTTTGGCCGTCTGTTCCGGATCCGCGCCGCTTAGCTGGCAGGCTTGAATGGAATCCGAGACCGTCTTGTACACTTCGGGTGGAACCCGCGGCTCGCCTCTGCCGGTGGGGAAAATCTCATCTTTGAACATTTTCATCGGAGCGGAGTTGTAGCCACCGGCGGTGGTTCCTTTCTCCAAGGCGGACTTGCGCGGCGAAATGTCGCTCTTGGCCTTCGTACACCAATCCACAATGCGTTGAATGGAGTCCTCTTGCATCGAACCGAGCGCCCAGACACAGAATTTCGCGGCTTCCTCAGGGTTTTGACCTTTTGCGTTTGCCACAAATGCCCATCCGCCCAGGTCACTTTTGAGAGTGCCGCCTGGCGGCACGGGTAACGGAAAAACGGCATATTGAAAATCCTTGGCGTTCTCTCGCAAGGCGCTTACTGCCCAGATGCCAACGTTTTGGATAGCGCAATATCCCGACCCCAGGTTCGCAACCACGTCCCATACGCCACCGCCGAGATAATTCCGCGAAGCAATATTCTGCTTGATGGTATCC
>JAFAKL010000379.1 GCA_019235445.1 Verrucomicrobiota bacterium
GAAAATCGTCTTCGAAATGTCCAAACACCGGTCCTCGGGCGGAACTCCGGGCTGCGAGCCCTGGGCTCCGCCCCAGACTTCTACGGTTGTTTCGCGCCTTCGGCGCGCTGTAAATGCAACCCAGGACCAAACTCCGGACCGTAACGCTGTACACATACGTTCGGCCGATCGTGGTCAGCGCCCGACATAAATTGCTTCATCAGGCCAGTCGGCTTTCATCAGACCATTTTTCATGTTCACGAGCGGCAAATAGTTCCGCATCATTCGGACAGGAGAAAGAATGCGCACGGTGGAGATCTCTTCGATCAAGTCTTTGCCATGGTTTTCCAGAAGGGTCGGAATCAGCTCTTCATGCATTCGTTGCACTATGTCGACATCGCTGTCCCCGTCGATGTAAAGCAGGAGCGCTACCTTGCCGTCGATCTCTGCAATGTGGCTTTCAAAGACTCTCTCGGTGAAAACAGTGTTGCTTGGTTCCATTCTGATATCGTCGACGAGCTGCTTGTAAGTGATGCCAACGCCGAACTTGATGATATAAAGATGACGCGCGGTAAACTGACCAGCGCCATTGGCGGAGAGATCGACGTTCGCATAGTAGGAGAGAATTGATTCCTGCTCTAGACGCTGCCGTTTTCGGCTGACTGTGCGCACATTGATCCCGGTTAATTCCCCGACCCCGTTGTCTGATTCGCGCGGGTCGCGAATCAGATGACGGATGATCGCCTTTTCTTGCTCATCTAGAATTCTCATGGCAGTATCCCCAGCCAGGTTCGAGACGGAATCAGGGGCATTCCTTGCGAACTGGCTCTTTAAAATTGTTCTCCATTACCCGAAGGGCGCAAATTATTCCACTAACTTGTTTTGGGCGACGAAAATTTGTCGGTATTCTATGGGATTACGTCTTGAATCACTCATCTGAAGTCTTAATATCAGCAAGTTTTCCGCAATGAATCACGCAATTACACAAGCGCTTGATGGGCTTCCGAAGTCGCTCTATCGACCGGAAGAGGAACACGATTCGTGTGGAGTCGGTTTTGTTGCCACGATCAACGGCGAACGGTCTAACCGCGTGCTGCGATATGGACTTACTTCGAAGTGTAATATGGCACATCGTGGTGCCATGGATGCCGACGCGAAAACAGGAGACGGCTCGGGGGTGACGACCCAGATTCCGTACAAACTCTTTCGCAAAGAGGTCGCGAAACTCGGGCACACTCTCTACAATGATACGGATCTGGGGATCGGGTTTGTTTTCCTGCCGCACGATAACGCCTATGCGCAAGCGCGGGCTAAAGCGGTCATCGAGGAAGTTCTGGAACATCGTGGATTGTTCCAGTTCGGCTGGCGCGAGGTCCCCCTTAATGTTCTTGTGTTAGGCGAAAAAGCGCAGCTCACCATGCCGCGGATTGAGCAGGTGCTGATCGGCCGGCCAGCCGGGATGAGTGATGACGAATATGAACGCCGGCTTTTTCTGGCCCGAAATGAAATCGAGACGCGAGCCCATGTCGATAACATAAAAAATTTTTATATCGCTTCGTTTTCGCACCGGGTCATCGTCTATAAAGGACTGTTAACCGCGGTCTCGCTTGAAAAGTTCTATCGCGATCTCGCGAATCCGGAGTACGAGACGGCCATTTGCCTCTACCACGCACGATATAGCACCAATACCTTCCCCACTTGGCCCCTCAGCCAGCCTTTCCGCGTCCTTGCGCACAATGGTGAGATCAATACCATTCGCGGCAATCGCAACTGGATGCGCGCACGAGAGTCGGAGCTGATGGCGGACGTCTGGGGCGACGATGTCGACCTGCTGAAACCGGTCATCCAGTCTGGGGGCTCGGATTCGGCGAGCCTGGATAATGCGATGGAAGTGCTGATGTTATCAGGACGCGACATCCTGCATGCCATGACCATCCTTGTGCCGCCAGCCTGGCACGCCGACGAGAAAATGGCTCCGGAACTCAGGGCTTATTACGAGTATCACCGCTGTTTCACCGAACCTTGGGACGGTCCGGCTGGCCTGGTCTTCAGCAACGGGATCGTCGTCGCTGCCTGTCTCGATCGAAACGGACTCCGCCCTGCACGATACAAGATCACCGACGACGGGCTAGTGAGTCTCGGCTCCGAGGTGGGCTGCAATGAAATCGATGACGCCAAGGTCATTGAGAAAGGGCGGTTAGCTCCAGGCGAGATGATCGCCGTTGATACCCACGCGGGCAAACTGTTACGCGACGCCGAAATAAAGAAACAGCTTTCGCACAAGAAGCCGTATCTGGAGTGGATCAACAGACATTTGCTCCGGCTGCAGCAAATTGCTCCCCAGGCGATCCCTTTGCCTGCGGAAGACCTGGATATTCTGGAATTGACGCAACGGCAGGTAGCGTTTGGATACAGCAGTGAAGAACTCGACCTGGTGCTGAAACCGATGGTCAAAGATGGCCAGGAAGCACTCGGGTCGATGGGCGATGATACGCCGTTGGCTGTGCTTTCTTTGCAGCCGAGACTACTTTACACCTATTTCAAACAGCTCTTTGCCCAGGTCACCAATCCGCCGATCGATCCGCTCCGGGAAAAACTCGTGATGTCCCTGGCCACGATCATGGGTTGGCGCCGTAATTTGCTCGAGGCGACTCCAGAACACGCAAAAATGTTGTATTCGGACTCGCCCGTGTTGCTGCAGCATGAACTGGATACCTTACGATCGATTCCGGATCCGGAGCACAAATCGGCGACTATCTCTGTGCTCTGGAAAGTTGCCGACGGTGTGGACGGGATAGAAGAGGCAGTGAAACGGATTTCTGCGGAAGCTGAAAACGCGATCGACGACTCCGCGCGGCTGATTGTTCTTTCGGACCGAGGGGTTGATCACGAACATATCGCCATTCCCATGCTGCTCGCCACCGGAGCCGTGCACCATCAACTGACCCGGATCGGCAAGCGGATGAGGTGCAGCATCATTTGCGACACGGGGGAAGCTCGGGACGTCCACCAGATTGCGTGCCTGATCGGCTATGGCGCAAGCGCGGTGTGTCCGTATCTGGCGTACGGAACGATTCGAGAACTGCTTGAGAAAGGCCAAATCGGTGAGAACGCGACCTACGAAAAAATGGTCCAGAACTACAAGGGCGCCATCGAGAAGGGATTGCTCAAGATCATGTCAAAAATGGGCATCTCAGTCGTCGACAGCTACCGAGGGGCTCAGATCTTCGAAGCGATCGGGCTCAGCTCTGAGCTGACGGACAAATGCTTTACCGGAACACCATCCAAAATAGAAGGCATCGGGTTTAAAGAGATCGGAACGGAAACATTGGTACGGCACCAGCAGGCCTATGCAAAAGCCTTACCGGAAGAAAACAAAAAGCCTGAGCTGGGGGATCCAGGGTACTACCGATTCCGCCGGCAGGGCGAGCAGCATGCGGTGACGCCGCCGGTGATCAAGAGCTTCCATGCGTTCGTTAAGTCGAACAAGCAAGAGGACTACAAGGCGTACGTGGAAGCGGTCAAAGCGGTCCGGCCAAATACCCTGCGAGATCTGCTGGAACGAGTTCCAACCGGCAAACAACCGATTTCGCTGGAGGAAGTGGAGCCGATTGAAGAAATCCGGCGCCGATTCACCACGGCCGGAATGTCGCTGGGGGCATTGAGCCCGGAAGCACACGAGTGCCTCGCGATCGCGATGAACCAGATTGGCGGGAAATCCAATTCCGGAGAAGGGGGCGAAGACCCGCAACGTTTTCATCGGCGCAAAAATGGTGATTGGCCAAACAGCGCAATCAAGCAAATCGCTGCCGGGCGCTTTGGGGTAACCGCGGCTTATCTGGCCAGCGCCAAAGAGATCGAGATAAAGATGGCGCAGGGCGCCAAACCGGGCGAAGGCGGGCAACTGCCGGGACACAAGGTCACCGAGTTGATTGCCCGTTTGCGGAAAAGCACACCCGGGGTGGCCTTGATCTCCCCGCCTCCGCACCATGATATCTACTCGATCGAGGACTTGGCGCAGCTCATTTACGACCTGAAACAGGTGAATCCGCGGGCAAAGATCTGCGTGAAACTGGTTGCCGAAGCCGGCGTGGGAACGATTGCTGCCGGCGTAGCCAAAGCCCACGCCGACATCATCCTGATCAGCGGCCACGAAGGAGGCACCGGGGCGTCGCCGCTGAGTTCGATCAAAAATGCGGGGAGCGCCTGGGAACTGGGTATCGCGGAAACTCACCAGGTCCTGATGCTGAATGGCTTGCGAAATCGGATCATCCTGCGCACGGACGGCGGTCTCCGGACCGGAGAAGACATCGTCTTTGCCGCATTGCTGGGCGCCGAAGAATTCAATTTCGGCACCACCGCCCTGATTGCCTCCGGATGCGTCTACGTCCGCCAGTGCCACCTCAATACATGTCCGGTCGGAGTGGCGACCCAGGACGAGCGTCTGCGGGCGAAGTTCAAGGGCAAACCAGAGTATGTGGTGAACTATTTTAATGGAGTTGCCGAAGAGGTACGCGCGATCATGGCGGAGATGGGTCTTTCCAGTTTCACGGATCTGGTGGGCCGGGTGGAATATTTACGCCAGCGATACGTTCAAGGCCATTGGAAAGCGAACAAGATCAATCTGAGTCAATTGCTGGTGAATGTCGCAAAAGATGACGATTCGCAGCCGCGGTATAACACCTGGGAACGGAATGACCCTCAAATCGGACGGCGGCTGGACGATTCGATCCTGCAAGATGCGCGCGAAGCGGTGAACGACCAGCTGCCGATCGCGCTCTCCTATCGGGTCAAGAACACCAATCGCGCGGTTGGCACCAAGCTTTCGGGAGAGATTGGCTACCTCTGGGGCGAGCAAGGGTTGCCGGAGGGAACCATCGAACTCGAACTTCGGGGTAGTGCTGGTCAGAGTCTCGGCGCGTTTTTGAGTCCCGGTGTCAAAATCTCCTTAACGGGCGAAGCGAACGATTACGTTGGCAAAGGCATGGGAGGTGGTGAAATCGTCGTCAGGCCGCCTACCGAACGGAATTATGTCGCGCACGAAAATTCCATCGTCGGCAATACCTGCCTGTACGGAGCGACCGGCGGAGAATTTTTCGGTGCGGGCCGCGCTGGAGAGCGTTTTTGCGTGCGCAACTCAGGCGTGGTTGCGGTGATCGAGGGAGTCGGCGACCACGGCAGCGAGTATATGACGGGCGGCGTTCTCTTGGTTCTGGGGCATACAGGGAAAAACTTCGGAGCCGGGATGACTGGAGGGGTCGCTTACGTACTGGATCTGGACGGTTCGTTTCCGCTCAATGTGAATACGGAACTGGTTGTGCTTGAGCGACTCGAAGCGGAAGCGGACATCGTCATCGTCAAGGGACTTATCTATAAACATCTTGAGCGGACAGAGAGTGATCGGGCGAAACAAATCCTGGGAGATTGGCATCGGTATGAGCCAAAATTCTGGAAAATCCGTCCGATCTATTTTCCGACGGCTGCGAAAATGATCCTGATTCCGGCGACCGCCGCGGAAGAAACGTCCGCAACGAAGAGCTAGCCTATGGAAATTAAGACTCAGCTTGCAGTTTTCCTGGCCAATAAGCCAGGAACCCTGGCGGCGGTGTGCGATGCCTTGGCAGAAGAGCAGATCAATATCTTCGGTCTGACGATCTCAGACACAGTGGATCACGCCGTGGTGCGCATGGTTGTCAGCGACCACAAGAAAGCGTTATCCATCTTCGAAGAACACGGCACCCTGGTCTTGGAAAACGAGGTCCTGATGCTGGAGCACGACAATAAGCCCGGGACCCTTTCCAGTGTTGCGAAAAAGCTCGCCGCAGAGAAAGTCAACATCGAGTACGCTTACCTCGCCACTGCACCCTACGCAGAAAAAGGCATTCTCATTATCAGGCCTGACAACCTGAAGAAAGCGTTTGAGATCCTGAGCTGATCGATGCCAGCCAGGCAGGATGCCTGCCTGTGCTACATCGGGCACGGCATCACGCTTGCCTCAGCAGGCAATGCTTTCTTGACCTGGTCCGACGTGGCGCAGGCAAGATGCCTGCGCTACCTTTTTTTCTCAGCCGTCCCCTTGGCCTCTCCCGTTTTTACGCCCTCCAGATCCACGAATTCGATGTAGGCCATCGGCGCGGAGTCGCTTTGCCGGGGCCCCAGCTTCACGATCCGGCAGTAGCCCCCTTGACGACCGGTGCTGGAGGGCGCCAGCTCGGCAAATAACAGCCGCACAGCCCCTTTTTGCCGCAAAAAAGAAAAGGCCACCCGACGCGCGTGGAGGTCCCCCCGTTTGCCCAGAGTGATCATCCTTTCGGCATAAGGCCGAACAGCCTTCGCCTTCGCTAAAGTCGTCTTGATCCGATGGTGCGCGATCAGGTTGCAGACCAGGTTGGCCAGCAATAAATTCCGATGTTCGGACTTACGTCCCAATTTAATCGTCTTTTTTGCGTGACGCATGATTTCTTAAAGAGTAACCAACTTCCCCTCATCACCCCGCTCGGCCCCCATTGGGGGTTCAACCAGCCCCGATTCGAATTTCATCCCCAGGCTCAGGCCAAGCTGCTGCAGCTTTTCCTTGATCTCGTTCAACGACTTCTTACCGAAGTTGCGATACTTCAGCATTTCAGCCTCCGTTTTCATCGCTAACTGGCCTACAGTGGTAATGTTGGCGTTATTGAGGCAGTTTGCCGCACGCACCGAGAGTTCAATTTCGTTCACGCTCATGTTCAGAAGTTTCTTGAGACGGGTATTCTCCTGGCTGACTTCTTCAGGCGTTTCATCAAACTCGACCTGGCTGTCGTCATAATTCACGAAGACATCCAGATGGTGACGCAGAATAGCGGAAGCCTGTAACAGCGCATCGTCTGGAGTAATCCGACCATCGGTCCAGATTTCCAGGACTAACTTGTCGTAATCGGTGCGCTGGCCCACGCGTGTATTCTCAACGCTGTACTTCACGCGAGTGACCGGCGAAAAAATTGAGTCGATAGGGATAACGCCGATCGGCACATCCGGACGTTTATTCTCGTCTCCCGTAAAAAATCCCCGCCCAACTCGAACGTCAAACTCGGCCTCGAATCTCTGCCGCTTATCCAGCGTGCAGATGACCTGATCCGTATTCAGGACGTCGATTCCCTGGATAGTCTGGATGTCTCCGGCCGTGACCTGCCCCTCTTTATTTACGTTGATCGTGACCGTGCGCGGCTCGTGGTCTACCGCCTTAAACCTGATCTTCTTCAGATTGAGTATCATGTCGGTCACGTCCTCCACCACCCCGGGCAAAGACGCGAATTCGTGTTGAGCCCCTGTAATCCGAACGGAGGTGATGGCTGCACCTTCCAGGGAAGAGAGAAGGACCCGCCGCAAAGAATTTCCGACGGTATGGCCATACCCGGCCTCAAACGGTTCAGCAGTGAATTTGGTGTAGGTTTCAGTTGCGGTCGCCTCTTCTTTGGTGAGGCTCTTAGGCATCTCGAAACGACCTAAACGAACGGGCATATGCATTTTACTTGATTCTTAGCCGGGTTTCCCCTGGCGCGTGCGGTTGCAGGCCCAGCGGCCGCAACCCAGGGACCAACGGCGATTCTGGCTCGCGCGAAGAGCCGAAAATCAGCCACACGAGACCCAGCGTGTCAAGGCGAATTCCACTCCGCCGTCGGTGGCATTGTCCGACCCTGATGGGCTAAACTGCCGCGGCAATCGCCTTGCCCACCTCCTCGGTGGACGCAGAACCACCGATGTCCCGCGTTTTCAGTCCGCTTTCCAGGACCTTTTCGACCGCCTTCACGATAGCCCCAGCCCCATCGTGCTCGCCGAGGTGTTCGAGCATCATTGCCCCGGACCAGATTTGCCCGATGGGGTTTGCGATCCCTTGACCTGCAATATCGGGCGCCGAACCATGCACCGGCTCGAACATAGAAGGAAAGATGCGTTCGGGATTCAGATTAGCCGATGGAGCGATCCCGATCGTCCCCGTGCACGCAGGACCAAGGTCCGACAAGATGTCTCCAAAAAGATTCGAACCAACCACCACATCAAACCAATCAGGATGCAGTACGAAATGGGCCGTCAGAATGTCGATGTGAAACTGGTTGGTTTTGATCGCAGGATACTCAGCGCTGATCGCCTTGAATCGCTCGTCCCAAAAGGGCATGGTGATGGTGATGCCGTTCGATTTCGTCGCCGAAGTGACCTGTTTCTTCGTCCGTTTGGAAGCAATCTCAAAGGCGCACCGCAAAATGCGGTCCACTCCGCGACGTGTGAACACCGATTCTTGGGTCGCAAACTCGAACTCGGTCCCCTGAAACATGCGTCCGCCAACCGAAGAGTATTCTCCTTCGTTATTTTCCCGGACGATGATGAAATCGATCTCGCCATAACTCCGATTGCGTAATGGGGATGGGATCCCCGGCATCAGCCTCACCGGTCGGATATTGGCATATTGTTCGAAGACGCGGCGAATCGGAATCAACAGGCCCCAGAGCGAGATATGGTCAGGAACGCCTGGGAACCCGACCGCGCCCAGAAATATGGCGTCATGGTGCCGGATCTGGTCGAAACCATCCGCGGGCATCATTTGACCGGTTTCCTGGTAATAGGCGCAGCTCCAGGGAAACTGCTCCCACTCCAGTTGAATGCCCGCTTTTTTCGCTGCCGCATCGACCACCCGAATCCCTTCAGGAACAACTTCCTTGCCGATTCCGTCTCCCTGAATTGTCGCTATTCGATATTTTTTCATTTTGCCTCGCAAAGAGTTAACGAGATCATTACTGCAAGGCAACGCGCCGGTCGCTGGCTATTCGGTGAAAAAGAGTAATGTAAAGGAACTTCACCCGCCTATGCCGTCGCTTGCCGATGCCTTTATTTTTGCCGCCATCCGGACGCCGTTTGGGCGGGGGAAATCGACGGGTAAGCTCCATACGCAGACTCCCTTGCGCCTTGTCGGTTCACTTCTGGAAGAACTGAGCCTCAGATATCCGCAGGTAAAGCAGGCCACGGACGAGATTGTCCTTGGATGTTGCGAACAGTATAACGATCAGGGTGGCAACCTTGCCAGATCGGGTGCGCTGAAAGCTGGTTACCCGGTCACGACTCCGGGGTTCATGGTTTCGCGGTTCTGCGGATCCGCCCTGGATGCAGTCAATACGGCTGCAGCGAAGGTGATGTCGGGCCAGGCGGATCTGATCGTGGCGGGCGGCGTCGAAATGCTTTCGCTCTTTTCGATCTTCGGCTCAGGAGGTCCGATGATTTCTGACGTCTCGTTTAAAGATGCAACCGTTCAGATTCCGCAGGGTCTGTCCGCTGATCTCATTGCCACTTTGCACGGGTATGCCCGGCACGACGTGGACGCTCTTGGCGCGAGGTCCCAGCAACGCGCGCGCGCCGCTTGGACCAATGGTTTCTTTGACGAATTGGTCGTTCCGATCACCAACGACGATGGCCATCCGGTGCTTGCCCAGGACGAACTCATCCGAGAGAACGTGACGGCTGAGAGCTTGGCGAAACTGTCCCCCGCTTTTGAGCAGACAGGGCAGAAATATCGCGATTACATCCGATTGCGATATCCGCAGATTGCAAAAGTTTGTCATGTTCATCACGCCGGCAATTCTTCCGGGATTGCGGATGGCGCGGCCATTGTATTGATCGGAAACCGACAGGTCGCGGACCAGCTGGGGTTGAAGCCTAAAGCAAAAATTCTCTCCACCGCGAGCGCAGCGGACGATCCTTGCATCATGCTGACGGCCCCTCCGGCAGCCGCCGGCAAAGCGCTTTTTCGTGTGGGCTTGACCGCGGCCGACATCGATCTCTTCGAGGTCAACGAGGCATTTGCGTCGGTGGTCCTGTATTTCATGGAGAAGACGAAGGTCTCCTTGGACCGGATCAACGTAGCCGGCGGCGCAATTGCGATGGGTCACCCGGTCGGAGCGACGGGCGCTGCTCTGATTGGTACGCTGGTCACAGCCATGCATA
>JAFAKL010000093.1 GCA_019235445.1 Verrucomicrobiota bacterium
TGGGCTGGGAGGCGACATCTCGCAACCTCTAGCCATCCTGGGAAGCTCCACTTGCTTACGTACCCTGGCGTTCGACTGTCGCGGACATGGCCAAACCGAGCCGCTGGGGCCAACCGAGCTGCTTACCTTTTCGGCTTTTGCGGACGATCTCCACTCCATTCTCGACGCACTGCGAATAGATCGACCTGTCGTGGGCGGCATCTCGATGGGGGCGGGTGTCGCGCTCAATTTCGCGCTTCGCTACCCGGCGCGTGTGCAGGCGTTGATCCTTTCGCGACCAGCCTGGCTCGATGCGCCGTGCCCATCCAATCTGGAAATCCTTCGCATCCTCTCCTCCTTGCTCAAGGAGTGGGGGACACGAACCGCAAGGGAGCTGCTGTTAGCCCATCCCGCGTTTCAGCGGGTCAAAGAAATCAGCCGCGACAATGCGACCTCGATCCTGCGGCAATTCGAGCGGCCGAATGTTGAAGCAACCATTGCTACGCTGGCAAATTTGCCGGCTGACGCGCCCTGCTCCATGCCCGAAGCCTGGGCTACTATTTCCGTACCGACGCTGGTGATTGTTAATGAATTGGATGCCATGCATCCGGCGGAATACGGACGGCGGTTAGCCTCCGGCATTCCAAGGGCCAAGCTGGTAAAAATCACACCCAAAGAAAAGGACCCTGTTATGCACACCTCCGAAGCTCGCGAAGCCATCGAAGCCTTCGTCCGTACGAACGCGCCATAAGTGTGCGCGCCGTCAACAAAGCGTCTTACTGTGCCCGCCAATGCATGCTTTGGCTCGACGGATCAAAACCTCCCTCCGCTCACCGGTAAATCTCGCCGCCAGTTTTGACAAATTCCTCCGCCTTTGCCCGCATGCCAGCTTCGATCGATTCCGACCCGTCGAATCCGTGTTCCTCCGCGTATTTCCGCACGTCCTCAGTAATTTTCATCGAGCAGAAGTGCGGTCCACACATGGAACAAAAATGCGCTGTCTTGGCCCCCTCCTGTGGCAATGTTTCGTCATGAAACGAACGAGCGGTTTCCGGATCGAGGCTCAAATTAAATTGATCTTCCCAGCGAAACTCGAACCGCGCTTTGCTCAACGCATCGTCCCGGATTTGCGCGCTCGGATGGCCTTTAGCCAGATCGGCGGCATGAGCGGCGATCTTGTAGGCGATCACTCCCTCTTTTACGTCTTCCCGGTTCGGTAAGCCGAGATGCTCTTTAGGCGTTACGTAGCAGAGCATCGCCGTCCCGTACCATCCGATCATCGCGGCTCCAATCGCGCTGGTCAGATGATCGTATCCGGGAGCAATATCGGTGGTTAGCGGTCCAAGCGTGTAAAATGGGGCCTCATGGCACCAGATCAATTGCTTCTCCATATTTTCCTGGATCAAGTGCATCGGGACATGACCCGGCCCCTCGTTCATTACTTGCACGCCCAATTCCCAAGCCCGGTTTGTCAGATCACCCTGGGCGCGCAATTCGGCGAACTGTGCCTCGTCGTTGGCGTCCGCAATCGATCCCGGCCGCAGCCCATCACCGATCGAAAAGCTCACGTCATAGCGCGCCATGATCTCGCAGATCTCGTCCCAATGCGTATAAAGGAAATTTTCCTGATGATGGGCTAAACACCATTTTGCCAGAATCGATCCCCCCCTCGAAACTATCCCCGTTTTTCGTTTCGCCGTCAGCGGAATAAAACGCAAAAGTACACCCGCATGAACCGTAAAATAATCGACACCTTGCTCTGCCTGTTCGATTAACGTGTCCCGGTAAATGGCCCAGGTCAGTTCTTCCGCGCGTCCACCGACCTTCTCCAGGGCTTGGTAGATCGGCACCGTTCCAATCGGTACCGGGCTGTTGCGAATGATCCATTCGCGCGTCGCGTGAATATTCTTTCCGGTCGACAAATCCATCACCGTATCCGCTCCCCACTTGGTCGCCCAGCGCATCTTCTCCACCTCTTCTTCGATGCTGGAGGCCACCGCCGAATTGCCGATGTTGGCGTTTATTTTCACCAGGAAATTGCGTCCAATGATCATCGGCTCCATTTCCGGGTGATTAACATTCGCCGGAATAATTGCCCGGCCCCTGGCCACTTCTTTCCGCACAAATTCCGGTGTGATACAGTCCGGAATTCCGTTCAGCCGATGCCCGTTCCCCCCTGCTGCGGCTCGACGCTCCTCGACCCCTAAATTTTCCCGGATCGCGATATATTCCATCTCCTCTGTGATAATGCCTTGTCGAGCATACCAGAGTTGAGTGACCGGATGGCTACCGGAGGCACCAAGCGTCCCTCGCTTCAGGCCGGGGAAAAGCTCTAATTGTCCCCGCCGGCTCTTGCGAAGAGCGCTTTCCACCTGAACCTCGCTGAGATACCCGTCGTCGATTGGCCGCGTTCGGCGTCCTTCATACTCCTCCACATCACCCCGACCCAGGATCCAGTCGCGACGGACGGGAGGCAATCCCTCGCCGACATCGCCGCGAAACGCTGGGTCGCCCCACGGTCCGCTGGTGTCGTAAACAGCAACATTTGCATTTTCTTCGATCCTGCCGTCCGGCGATCGAGTTGGAGACTGTGCGATCTCCCGCAAACTTACTTTCAGGTTGGGGTGGATCTTACCCGGAACATAAATTCGACGGCTATTCGGGTGGAATGAATTGGTAGTGGTCATAGCATTGCTCTGGAGGACCACTCTGGACAGTACTCCCTTCGACGGTATTAGCCGTTTCAGGTTCAAAGGGTCCCCCGGAAATTCCGGGGTTCTCAGCCAGAGGCTCCCCTGCGTTTGATAGTAGACTCCGAAAAAGACCCCGCGTCAACGAGTCGCTGGGGGAAACGGTCGGGGGAAAAACGGGTCGGCGTTGATAAGAACGTGTGGACAGGTCGGAGGGGAACCGGATCGGCGTCTCGGCCTTGGGGACAATGTGTGTCGCGAGTGCTTACGCCCCGGCTTGTTTCTCTCTGCTACCCGAACGCCGACCCGCCCGTTTCCCCCTCATCCCGTCGTTCTCAAGCCACTCGCAATCGCGTTAATACAAACCAGGAGATCCGCCAGAAAGCGATCGGCGGATTGATGGTCATCGGCCGATAAAGCCGCTCGCCAATCTCGCAGGAGAGCCACTTGATGGTTGTGCAACGCCAACAGCGCGTCCGCCCGAGTCTGGTGGGTCATCTTGAATCGGGGCCGTCGGGTTGCCAAATCGCCGCCGAGCACTTCTTTCAGCATTAGTTGGGCGAGATCAAATTCTTCCATGATCCGTCTGAAAACGCTCTGAACGGACTCCTCGGAAGAGCATAAGTCGCGTAATGCTCCATGATCGTTCGTTCCGCGCTCGACAGATTCGTCTCTGCATTAGTCAGCACAAAGCGCAGGAAAGGGGAGGATTTTCGCGATCGACCACCTTATCGAGCGCTGCCTGCCCGATGTTTTCGAGAGTCTGTCCGATGTTTCAAGGGGGTTTCCGACCTTTTTCTGAATGAGAAGTGAAAATTCTCTCCAAGGCTCTTCCGAACGGGATTGCAGGATGGTTTTCGCTGACAGTTCATCAGCCAGCCTCCGGATATTGGATTGTAGTTCGTCCGAGGCTTTTTGCTCGTGACCCGTCATTGTCAAATGCAGCGATACGGCTCCGATGGCTTTGTACAGGACCTGGAGTGTTGCGCGGCGGAGTTCCCGGAAGGTTTCCCGTGTCACTTCGCCGTCACGAGAGGGTGCCCGTCTCTGTCGCCGCCGACCCAGGTGCCAATCCGGATTCTGGGTAAGGTTCTAGGCGAAACCAGCGTATCCGCGTGATACCCTGCATCAGTCCAGGCCTGTCTAAATCGCAGGTCAACATCGTTCAGCACGCTG
>JAFAKL010000099.1 GCA_019235445.1 Verrucomicrobiota bacterium
ATGGGCGGGGCGATTCTGCCAAAGGTGATGGGAGCGATTGCCGACATCTCCGATCTTTCCCGGGCATTTATCGTGCCGATGGTATGCTTTGGGTTCATTGCGGTTTATGCGTATTTGTGGCCGAGACTGAGTGGCGCGGAGGAGGGCATGCGCGGGGTATCGGCGACAGGCGGTCACTAGCAATTTGAAACAAGGCGCAAGCTTCTATCTCTATGAACACAGAATTCTTCACTTTTGGCGAAATTCTCTGGGACTGCTTGCCTTCCGGCAGGTACGCCGGGGGGGCACCGTTTAACGTGGCGGCTCACATCGCACAACTGGGAGTCTCTGTTTCTTTACTCTCTGCGGTTGGTCAGGATCCGCTCGGCGATGAGATCCTGGAGGTTGCGAAACAGAAAGGGGTCAACATCGAGTTTGTGGGACGAGCGCGAATCGGCCTTCCCACGGGCACGGTTATGGCGATGGTCGATGCCTTAGGCAACGCGACTTACGAAATCGTTCAACCGGTGGCATGGGACGAGGTAATAGTTTCGGCGGACGCCATCGAGGCGGTGGCAAAAGCGGGCGCGTTGATCTTCGGCTCGTTGGCCACTCGCTCGCCGTACAATCTCGAGCAGTTGAATCGCCTGCTTGGGGTGAAAGGGCCGTTGAAGTTTTTCGATGTCAACCTGCGTCCTCCTTTTGCCGATCCGAAGCGTGTGGTCGAACTGGCTGTCCGCGCCGATGTTCTCAAGCTCAATCATGACGAAGTTGGCCAGATCGCTTCCTGGCTGAGAACCGGCCAGGCAACACCGAATCGACCGGCTGATCCAGATGCCGTCGCGGAAGCTTGTGCGGTTCTTGCTAAAGCCACGGACACGCAGCGCATCTGCGTCACCATGGGCGCAGCGGGCGCGGCGCTGTGGGATCGAGGCAGCCTGGTCATTGCCCCTGCTCCAAAGGTGGTCGTTAGAGATACGGTCGGCGCTGGAGATGCCTTCATGGCCGGGCTGATCGTTGGATTGACCCGCGGAGCCGACCCGCAAATTGTTCTGGAAACGGCTTGTCGTCTCGGCGCGGTTGTCGCTTCGCATGACGGAGCGACGCCTCTGCTGCCCCCAGAGTTGATCCGGGAATTTAGAGCCAATCTCAAGGCGGAACAGTAAACCGGTTGTCTTGCGGAAGCAGCTCAGACAATATGTCCAAGGGAAGTCTTGCCTCCCCCGAAAAGCTCGGAGTTCTATAAGTATCAACATGAATGTGAAATTATCCCCCCACGATGTGCACCGGTTGCTGCAGGCTGAACATGATGACCCATTTGGCGTGCTCGGAATGCACCAGATTGATCAAGTGTGGGTCGTGCGCAGTCTTAGACCGGATGCGAAAGAACTCGCTATCGTGGACCGTCACCGCATTGATCGGCGCTTCCCCGCAGCCCGGGTTGCAGACAAGGGACTATTTGAAGCTCAGCTGGAGGGCGTAGGAGAGGCTTTTGATTATCTGTTAGAGGTCACCACCTGGTCGGGAGACATTTTTCAGGTAAGCGACCCCTATTCTTATGGTCCGATCCTAGGCGAGTTGGACATGCATCTGTACAAGGTCGGAAACCACTATGAAATCTACGAAAAACTGGGAGCGCACCTGACGGAAATCAATGGGCACCGCGGCGTAACTTTTGCGGTTTGGGCACCCAACGCTCAACGAGTGAGTGTGGTCGGCGATTTCAACGGGTGGGATGGGCGTACTCATCCGATGCGCAGGCGCGTCGAAGCAGGGATCTGGGAAATATTTATTCCGGGAGTTGGTGAACTCGCCCATTACAAATACGAAATTCGCAACTGCTTCGGCGAAATCGTCTTGAAAAGCGATCCCTTCTCTTTCTTCGGTCAGCATGGAGCGCAGACAGCTTCTTTAGTTTTCAATCCGGATCGTTTTAAATGGAGCGATGATGCATGGATGGCTGAACGGAAGACCCGCTACTGGCCACAGCAACCAGTTAGTATCTATGAAGTTCATCTTGGGTCTTGGGCGAGGGTACCCGAAGAGAACAATCGATATCTGAGCTACCTCGAATTGGCGGATCGGCTGATCCCGTATGTCAAGGACATGGGCTATACCCACCTCGAATTATTGCCCGTAGCCGAGCACCCGTATGACGGCTCCTGGGGTTACCAGGTCACAGGGTACTACGCACCCACGAGCCGGTTCGGGAATCCAGACGAGTTTCGTCATTTTGTCGATCGCTGCCATCAGGAGGGCATCGGAGTTATTCTGGACTGGGTTCCGGGCCATTTTCCGAAGGATGCTTTCGGGTTGGCTGAATTTGACGGAACGCGTCTTTACGAACACGCCGATCCGCGCCAGGGCGAACACCGGGATTGGGGCACCCTGATCTTCAACTTCGGCCGGAACGAGGTACGAAACTTCCTGATCGCTAACGGGCTTTTCTGGCTCGATAAATACCACGTCGATGGGCTGCGAGTGGATGCCGTGGCGTCAATGCTGTACCTCGACTACTCAAGAAAGCCTGGCGAGTGGGTTCCAAACATTCATGGCGGGCGCGAGAATCTTGACGCCATCGAGTTCATGAAACACTTCAATGCGGTTTGTTATGAACGTTTTCCCGGAATCATGACGATCGCAGAAGAATCGACCTCCTGGCCCGGCGTTTCGCGTCCAACTTACTTGGGCGGATTGGGATTTGGTTTCAAATGGAACATGGGCTGGATGCACGACTTTCTCGACTATATGAGTCGCGAACCGATTCACCGCCGGTACCACCAGGGCGAAGCAGCATTTTCTCTGGTCTACGCGTTCCAGGAACATTTTGTTTTGGTCTTAAGCCACGACGAAGTCGTCCACGGCAAAGGTTCGTTGTTGAACAAAATGCCGGGCGATCCATGGCAGAAGTTCGCCAACCTCCGCATGTTTTACGGCTGGATGTACGCCCACCCGGGAAAAAAGCTGCTCTTCATGGGAGGCGAAATAGGCCAATGGAAAGAATGGAATCATAACCAAAGTGTGGATTGGCACCTGCTGGAGTATCCGTTGCACCATGGACTCAAACGTCTGGTCCAGCATCTCAATTACCTTTACCGAAACGAGCCTGCCTTCTCTGAGGACGACGATAGTTATGCCGGGTTTGAATGGATCGATTTGCACGATGCCGATAACAGCATCTTCACGTTTGTCCGTAAAGGGAGGTCCGGCTCCACTTTGCTCTTCGCGGTGAACGCGACTCCGGTTCCGAGGCAGGCCTACCTCGTCGGGGCACCGGGAGAGGGTTGGTACGAAGAGATCTTGAATACCGATGCTGGAGTCTACGGGGGCGGCAACCTCGGCAATTGGGGAGGCTTGCACGCGGATCCAATACCTTGGCAGGGACGCTCGCATTCCTTGCGCTTAACTTTGCCCCCTTTATCGACAATTGGGTTCAAGCGACACGGGTATGCTTCC
>JAFAKL010000224.1 GCA_019235445.1 Verrucomicrobiota bacterium
GGACGCTTTCATGGACTCAGTTCCGATCGTGGCGATTACCGGCCAAGTCCCGCAGGAGATGATTGGACGAGGCGCTTTCCAGGAAACGGACGTGTTCGGGATGACGCTGCCAGTGGTTAAGCATAGTTATCTCGTCATGGATATCCATGAAATCCCACGTGTGGTGAAGGAAGCATTCCATATCGCGAGGACAGGTCGGCCAGGTCCGGTACTCATCGATATTCCGAAAAATATTCAGAACCAGGTGGCCCAACCGGTTTTCCCGAATGAATTATCTTTGCGCGGATATCAAGTGCCGCCCACGGCGGATCCGGTGGCGCTCAACGAAATCATCGGACTGATCAAATCGGCAAAGAGGCCGATGATTTATGCCGGGGGCGGGATCATTTCTGGGGATGCAGCTGGGGAACTCCTGGAATTCGCCGAACGCAGCCAGATCCCGGTGGCCACGACTCTGATGGGAATCGGCGGTTTTCCCGAAACCCATCCGCTTTCCCTCAAATGGCTCGGCATGCATGGAACGGTTTACGCCAATTGCGCTGTCAATGAATCGGATCTTTTGCTCGCCTTGGGGGTTCGCTTTGACGATCGGGTCACCGGCAAAGTGGAGAAATTTGCGGAGCACGGAACGATCGTCCATATCGACATTGACTTTGCGGAATTAAACAAGAACAAGGTCGTCAAACTGCCGGTACTAAGCGATATCAAATACGCTTTGGGCGAATTGAACCGGCTGCTAGCGGCAGGCGGATACCAGCGCACCGCAAAACAGTTCAATTTATTTCCGGACTGGCTCGAAAAGATCCACCAGTGGAAAGACCGGTACCCGTTAGACTTCAAGGATACAGACGAAGCGATTTTACCGCAGCACGTGATACGACTGCTGTGCGAACTGACGCAGGGTGAGGCAATCATTACGACTGGGGTGGGACAGCATCAGATGTGGGCCGGTCAATACTACAACTTTACTTTTCCGCGGCAATTCCTTAGCTCTGCCGGACTTGGGTCCATGGGATTCGGGTTCCCCGCGGCGCTTGGCGCCAAAGTGGCCTTTCCAGGTCGCCAGGTCATTGATATTGACGGGGACGGTTCCTTCCTGATGAATATCCAGGAACTGGCCTGTGCGCATGTGGAAAAGATTGCTGCAAAGGTCATTATAATCAACAACCAGCACCTCGGCATGGTGGTACAGTGGGAAGATCGTTTTTACAACAGTAATCGAGGCCATACGTTTCTGGGCGATCCGCGAAACAGAGATCGGATTTACCCTGATTATGTTGAGCTTTGCCGTGGTTTTGGGGTGAAGTGCGAGCGCGTCATCGAAAAGAAGGACTTGCAGGCGGCTCTGCAGCGCATGTTGGATTCGGACGAGTGCTATGTCCTGGACGTCATGACGCCATTCACCGAGCACGTGATGCCTATGATCCCGGCTGGGAAAACCTATCGGGACATTATCATTGACGCCCGGCACGGAACGTTTGAGGGGTAGCGGGGCGCCTGCAGGCACATCTCTATATTCAAAACTGTTGTCTGCTGGAGATCAGAACCTGCTCCTGAAACCGCTCCAGTTTGGCGTCTGAATATGACCGATGGTGCTTTTTTCTAGGCTTTGATCCGGCGTTTCCATGGAAGAAAACGATCTTCTTGCTTTTCGCCGTCGAAAGCTGCAGCAACTGCTTGAGCTGGGGGTCGAACCGTTTGGAGCACGGTTCGATGTTACGGGCAATATCGGCGACGTCCTGCGAGCTTTTGTGGAAGGCGTACGGGTTCGTGTGGCGGGTCGGATCACGGCGCATCGCAATATGGGCAAGAGCCAGTTCCTTGATCTGAGCGATGTAAGTGGTCGTCTTCAGGTCTACCTCAGTCTGAAAGAGCTGCCGGCGGAGCAAGCGGGGATATTTCAACTGGTGGACATTGGGGATTTTCTTGGTGTTGAAGGGGAGTGTTTTGTCACCAGGACCGGAGAACCAACGATTCGAGTCGAAAACTTTCAACTTTTATCGAAGACATTACGGCCGTTGCCGGATAAGTGGCATGGGATCAGTGACGTTGAGATCCGCAACCGGCAACGTTATCTGGATTTGATCGCTAATCCGACGTCTCGCGAAACTTTCCTCACCAGGAACCAAGTCCTTCGAGAGATCCGTCAATACCTGGAAGAGCGAGGGTTCCTTGAGGTCGAGACCCCGATGATGCAGCCGATCGCTGGAGGGGCTGCGGCCCAGCCTTTCAAAACCCACCACAACGCGCTGGACACCGACCTTTTTCTTCGGATCGCTCCCGAACTTTACTTGAAACGGCTGTTGGTCGGGGGATTTACAAAAGTTTATGAACTGAATCGCAACTTTCGTAATGAGGGCCTTTCCCGACGGCACAATCCGGAGTTTACCATGCTCGAGGTCTACTGGGCTTATGCCGACTTTGAGCTAATGGCAAGTCTGGTCGAGGAAATGATTTGTACTTTAGCTCAGCGTGTGACTGGGTCGCTTCGGATCGTGCACAAGGACAGCCAGGGGAACACCAAGCGAACAATTGATCTTTCCCGTCCCTGGAGAAGGGCGCGTTATGAGGAACTGATTCGGCAGGTGGACCATACCTGGTACGAACGCAACCGTGAGCAGAAGCTGGCGCGCGGCCAAGAACTGGGCGTGGAAGTGCATCCTGGGATGCAGGAGTTTGAGGTCACACAGCAGGTGTTCGAAAAACTTATTGAAGAACGGACCATCGATCCTCTTTTCGTGACGCACTTGCCTGCGGAACTGGTACCGTTGGCCAAGCAGAATGTGGACAATCCGGCTCTGGTCGATGTCTATGAATTGATTATAAACGGTCAGGAGATTTCACCGGGTTATTCTGAGCTGAACGACCCGGTGGTTCAACGCCGGAGGCTTACGGAACAGGTCGGCGTGGAAATTCAGAACCTTGACGAAGATTTTCTGCTCGCGCTGGAGCACGGTATGCCTCCTGCTGGTGGGCTCGGGGTCGGCATTGATCGATTGGTGATGCTACTTACCGGCGCAGATTCGATCCGTGAGGTCATCCTATTTCCGTCTCTGAAGCCAAAAGCGCAAGAATGATCACCGCTTCGGCAGCCCCCGCAATCCCTGAGGTTCCTCCTCAGGCCACGAATTCCTTTCGGTTTAGTTTATTCAACGCGGTTAATTTCCAGATCACTCTGGGAGCGCCGATGGTCTTGTACGCGAAGGCTCTGGGGGGCAGCGCCACTACGATCGGGATTGTTGCCTCAATGGCGCCGCTGATGACGGTGCTTCAACTCCCCACCGCCTATTTCATCCCTAAAGTCGGTTACAAAGGATTCGTCCTGTTCGGATGGTCGGTTCGAGCGGTGTTATTGTTCGTTCTAGCGATTCTGCCTTTACTGAAATTTCTGCCCTCGACGGTCCAGGTAGAGCTTCTGCTCACCTGTCTCTTCCTGTTCAATGTCGTCCGGGGTATTTCCACTGGAGCGTGGCTACCATGGCTGACGGCGCTCGTTCCAGCGAATGCGCGAGCCGCTTTTCTTCGTTTCGATCAGTTCCATATGCAATGCGGAGGAATGCTGGCCGTCGCGATTTCGACCTTTGTTCTTTGGTCGGGCGGTAGGCCCTGGCAATTCGCTTTGCTTTTTGGCATCAGCGGTCTTGCCGGAATGATGAGCCTTCATTTCGTGCGAAAAATCCCGGACATAGAGATCGGCGAACAAGCCAGGTCTTCGGGCCAGCCCGTTCCTTGGCTGGAAATACTCAAGCATCCGCCTTTCACGAAATTGCTGATTTTCAATGTTGTTTACAACTGGGTCGTCGGCGGGCTCGCCGCATTTGTGATCGCCTTTCTCGAAGGGAGGGGGGGATACACTGCGGGACAAGTGCTCGCCGTGAGTCTCGCCGGAGCGGTTGGGGCTTTCGCCAGTGTTCCTTTTTTTGGTCTCGTTCTGGAGCGGACCGGGAGCAAGCCGCTACTGCAGCTGGCAATGACCCTTTATTTCCTTGGCATCCTCTTCTGGGTGTTTGTCACGAGCGGGATTGTGCCAGCGCACTACCTTCTTGTTGGTTCCAATTATCTGGTTCTCGGTGTCGCGGGCGGGCTGTTTTCCATCGCTAATACGCGAATCGCGATGGACACCATGCCGGTCATGGGCCGAAATCATTTCTTTTCGCTTTTCACCGTTTTCGCCTCATTGAGCCTCGGGCTCGCGCCGATTTTCTGGGGTGTCTTTCTCGATACGATAGGGAAAAACGAGTTTGCGATCGGATTTTTCCAAGTCAATCGATTCAGTACCTATTTCGTATTGCTTGCTTTTTTGGGAATCGTCACCTTTTTTCTAGCCAAGCCCCTCGTGGAAAAAAAAGGCAAGCCGTTCGATACCGCGATTCGCGATGTCGTCATTCTGGCGCGGTTGAAGCTTTATGGCCGATTCTTTAACCGATAAAATTATCGGGACCTTCAGATCTGAGCCCAGGAAGATTCGTTTACCGTTCACGTATTTTCTCGCGCTGCGCTATCTGAAGCCGAAGCGGACGTTTCTATCGCTGATCACCTTGATCTCGATTCTGGGGGTGGTTCTCGGCATCAGCGTGCTGATCATTGTGATCTCGGTGATGACCGGGTTTGAACGGGAACTGCAGCGAAAGATTGTCGGCTTTGACGCGGACGTGTTGATCAGCGGGAACGAAGTCATGAATCATTGGCGAGAGATTCTGGATCGCACCAAAAAAACGCAGGGAGTAGTTGCCGCCGCGCCGTTTGCGCAGGGTCGTGTGATTGTTCAATTCCAGAATCATCGAGCCGTTCCGTGGTTGCGCGGGATAGATCCGGACCTGGAACTGTCGGTAGCGGATCTCAAACAATTTTTGGTGGCCGGCGAATTCGATCTAAGCGGAGACAATGGCATCATCGGTTCGGAATTGGCATCAACGCTTGGTGTCGGCATTGGGGAGACGATCGAAATATATTCACCGCATGATCTCGGAGAACTCCAAAAGGCGCTCGATGATGCAGAAGGCAAACCGGACAATCACCAAGAGTTGAAACGGGTGCGCGAACTTATTCTTCCGATGGAAATCACTATTACGGGGATGTTCAACTCGGGCCGTTACGCCTACGATTCCGATTACATCCTGGTGCCTTTGCATATCATGCAGGAGGCATACAGTCTGGGCGGTGGAGTGCATGGAATTGCCGTCCGGACTGGAGACCCGTTTACGGCGGATAAGGCGCGAGATCGCCTCAACCGCTTCCTTGAACCGCCTTTTCAAGCGGTCACATGGATGGACCAGAATCGAGAGCTCTTTGACGCCATCCGCATTGAGCGTACCACGATGTTCTTTGTGTTGATCTTCGTTGTGATTGTCGCGGCCTTTGGAATCATGAGCACTTTGATCACCTCGACCGTACAAAAGACTCGTGAGATCGGCTTAATGAAAGCGCTCGGAGCGCGAATGACACAGATCATGTGGATCTTTCTTGCCCAGGGAATGATCGTCGGTTTCTTTGGGACCTTGATCGGTCTGACCAGCGGAATCGTTCTGGTCCAATATCGAAACGAGGTCCGCGATTTTCTCGCGGCAACCCTCCACATCGAGCTGTTCCCGGCCGCTGTGTACCAGTTTTCGCAAATTCCCGCCGAGATCGTTCCAAGGGATGTCTCCGTGATTTGCGTCAGCGGCTTTTTAATCTGTTCGCTCGCCGCTCTTGTTCCTGCGTATTTCGCGGCCAGGTTGGATCCGGTGAAGGCGCTAAGGTTCGAGTAGGTGCAACCGCAATAGGGCCGTGCTTCGAACCACTGGAGCCGTTCTGCATCGAAGGAGGATAATTGTGGTTGCGTCTCCGGTGCAGCTTGACTTTAGGTTGATTCTCTTCTCATCTAACAAGTAGGCAGAATGAGCGTGCGCTTGGACGCAGACGTATGAGAGCAGCGATTTCAGACTGGGAGCAGTTCGCCTATCGCTACGGGGAATCGGATGCCGAAGAATTTTCGTTAAGCCGGCTGAATCCAGGAGATCTTTTGCGGGTGGTGACTGAGCACACCAACTATCTCTTTACCGTGACAGAGAACCAGGAGGCGCGACTGCAGTGCTCGCGGTCTGATCGACCGTCAGGCAGCGTCAGAATCTCGGGGTGCGGTTTCGGCTTTTCACATGCGTTCAAGCCCGGGCACCTCTTCTGTGGGGGCCGGATGGAGTTTACTTTTCTCCAAAACCAAAAGCTCACTCGCTATCGGACGACATCGATTCGCGCGATCGTCCATCACCAGCAGAAGTCCTGAAGTCTCGTGCCGACGGATCCAGGTATCGGAACCAGGGCCGCGGGGCCGGAGGTATCTGACCCTTTCCCTACAAAAGCTGATACGGGTCCACGTCGACCGAGACATGCACTTCGGCCGGAAACGTTAATTTCTCAAGGATCGAGCGGACGGCGGCGCTGAGGCGGCGAATCGCTTTGGAACGAAGGAGAATCTGGTAGCGGTAACAGCCCTTCGATCGCTCGATTGGCGCCGGTACCACCGGGTGCAGGCTCACCGTGGAGTCCGGCTGTTCGCTGATGCGGCGGTGGATAGTTTCTGCGGTGAATTCCGCGAGGCGTTGATGTTCGGATCGAACATGGATCATGAGAAGGTGAAGAAAAGGAGGGTATTCACATCGTTCCCGGAATTCAATCTCCTGCTCCCAGAAGCCCTCGAAATTGTGATGACGCGCGAACTGGATCGATGGGCTGAAAGGGGTGGAACTCTGGACAAAAACCTCTCCAGCCATGTCGCCCCGGCCTGCCCGACCTGCGACTTGAGTCAACAGCTGAAATGTCCGTTCGCCCGCCCGGAAATCGGGCATATGCAGACCTACATCTGCGTTGATAATGCCAACCAGTGTGACGTTCGGAAAATCAAGGCCTTTGGCGATCATTTGCGTTCCGACTAGAACGTCAATTTTACCGGTCCGAAACGCTTGCAAAGTTTCGCGGTAGGCATCTTTGCGTACCATCGCATCCGCGTCCATCCGTGCGACCGTCGCCGAGGGAAATAATTTGCGCACTGCTCCCTCGATCTTCTCCGTTCCGTAGCCAGCGTAGCGGATCGAAGGATCGGAGCACTTCGGGCATTTGCGCGGGGCCAGTGTCGTATGGCCGCACAAGTGGCATTTGAGGCGATTTTCACCCTGGTGAAAGGTGAGAGCGACGCTGCAATTCGGACACTCGCAGACAAAGCCGCATTGATTGCAGACCAGGGAGGTGGCGAAACCGCGTCTGTTGAGAAACAAAATTGTCTGCTCCTTGCCGGTTAATCTAGCCTCGATCGCGTTCGCCAACCTGCCGGAGATCAACGGTACATGTTTTTGTTTAAGATACTCTTGCCGCATGTCTACCACGCGGATCAACGGGAGCTGGCGATCATCTACCCGGTAGGTGAGACGAGCGAGCCGGTATTTTCCGGTCTTGACATTGTTGTAGCTCTCCAGGGAGGGGGTTGCGCTTCCGAGCAGAATTGAACATTGATCGATCTGAGCTCGTACGACGGCCAAGTCGCGCGCGTGATAGCGTGGCGTTTCCTCCTGTTTGTAGGAGGTCTCGTGCTCCTCATCGACGACGATCAAGCCCAGGCGCTGCACAGGTGCAAAGACGGCGCTTCGGGCGCCGATAGCGACCCGCGCTCGGCCATTGTTGAGCTTGTGCCATTCATCATGACGTTCACCCCGTGAAAGATGACTGTGGAGCACAGCGATCAAATCCGCTCGGAATCGCATCTTAAAACGCTCCACTGTTTGCGGCGTCAGTGAAATCTCCGGAACGAGCACCAAAGCCCCAAGGTTGTGCTTCAGACAATGATCGATGGCCTGCAGATAAACCTCTGTTTTGCCGCTGCCGGTGACTCCGTGAAGCAGGATCGGGCGGATGTCTCTGGCGTCCACAGATTGAACGACCATCTCCAGGGCTTTTTGTTGATCTTCATTCAATTTGATAGCGGCGCTTGAGATGAATCGCTCGTTGGCATACGGATCGCGGTCCGTTGTTTCGAGTTCCACCTGCAGCAAGCCCCTGTCGACCAGTTGCTGAATTGTTCGCTCAGTGGTTGCGGCGTGTTGTTGAAGTCGCCTCCAACGGATGGGTTGGTCAGCCTCGGTGGCACATCTTAACACGTGCGCCTGACGGGGAGCCTCCATCTTGAGGGCCTCGAGTTCCGTCTCCGAAATTTTTCGGCCGAGCGAAACGATCCGCTCGCGCTTGAACCCGAGCTTTGCTTTTCTTACCACCTCGGGCAGAAGAGATCGGATGGCCGATTCCACCGGGCAGCAATAGTACTCCGCCATCCAACGTGCTAACGCCAACAACGATTTATTCAGAATCGGGCTCTCCGAAACCAGGCCCGCTATTATTTTTGGCTCAGGGACGGACGGCGTGTCGACGAGAGCGACAACAGTTGCTAAGATTTCACGTGAACGTAGCGGAACTTTGATCCGAGAACCGATGTGAACTTTGCCGGCCCAGGACGGAGGAATGGCATAATCCAGTTCTTTGTCGGTAGGGTCATCGGTGATCACTCGGGCATAACTCTGCATGACGGTTGTGGTAGTCTAATGGCTTTAGATCAATGTCAAAACCAGAACAGTCGGATTGGAAAAGCGTGTCTGTTTGTGATGAAGGTCACGCTGGTCCTTGTGCTTTCGTGCGCCGTCGCGGTGGCTTACCTCGCCGTGCGTTCGCGTGATCCGGTCTACGTCTTACGCGAGCTGAAGGATTGGACCGATTATCGACGCTTCGATCCGCTGATCGTCAGAATAGCGCGGGAATATGGTCTGGATCCGAGGCTGATCAAAGCGGTGGTATGGCGGGAAAGCCGATTTCAGGCCGACATGATCGGCCGCAACGGTGAGCGTGGTCTGATGCAGGTTTCAGAAATCGCGGCGCGAGACTGGGCGGCTGCAAAAGGAGTGCGAGACCTGCATCCGGAACAAATACTGATTCCGGAGACGAATTTGGAGATCGGAACCTGGTATCTAGGCAAAGCGGTTCAAAGGTGGAATTCTGAAGATAACGCCGTCCCCTTCGCACTGGCTGAATATAACGCCGGTAAAAGCCGGGTTGATCGCTGGATCCGAACGGCCCTGAGAAAGAGGGGAGGAGCACCAGTGACCGCACAAACTTTCCAGGATAGTATCGATTTTCCCTCCACGGCGCGCTATGTGAGAGCGATCCTGGCGCGTTACGATTTTTACAAACGACGGGGACCGCTGCTGGTGGGAGAGCCTGGACGTTCGTAGAGCAACCCTCATTCAGGGGAAATTTTCGCGCGCGATTGCTTGATCTCAGCTCTGCGTTCTTTGGACTTGCGAATTTCGCGCCGGAGCGCTCGCGGCCGCCTGGAATTTCGACGCCTTTCTTGTTCGCTCGCCGCTCTCCGTTCAGCGACTTGCTTACGACGCGTTTCTTCGATCAGGCTAATGAGCCGATTGACGGCCAGCTGACGGTTCCGGTATTGGGAGCGCGTCTCCTGTACGGTCACCGAGATACGCGAAGGTCGGTGAACAAGGGTAACTGCGGTGGAGACTTTATTGACATTCTGCCCGCCGGGCCCGCTCGACCGCGAAAAGACCTCCTCGAACTCGTCCGGGCGCAGGCCGAGACGCCGCATTCGACTGGCTGCATCTTGGAAAGGACTGAGCACGCTCGAGTCTAAGTCCAGGAAATTTAAGTTCAACGGTCGGATTTTCCGTGTCGTTTCGTGTCTTTGGCGGCCTCGGTCACTTCGCGATTGACGGTCATTCCAGCCCCGCCCTATGTTCTCAGGCATTCTGCCTCCGGGCGTCCCCTGAACTCCTTTTTCATGAATATTCACGAATATCAGGCCAAGCAGCTTTTCGAACGGTTCAACGTCGCAACTCCCAAGGGCGCACCAGCTGAAACGCCAGAAGAAGCAGAGAAGATCGCGACTTCACTCAATACTTCAGAACTCGTGGTTAAGGCGCAGATCCACGCAGGCGGGCGCGGCAAGGGAACATTCACGAATGGCTTCAAAGGCGGGGTAAAGCTTTGCCAGACCCCCGCCCAGGCGCGCGATCTAGCGGAAAAAATGCTGGGCCAAACTCTGGTGACGCATCAGACAGGCCCGGCCGGGAAGGTCGTGCGGAAGGTTCTGATCGCTGCATCGGTCGACATTGAGCGCGAGGTCTACTTTGCAATCCTGATGGATCGAGCGTCGGGGATGCCTGTAGTCGTTGCCAGTACGGAAGGCGGAGTCGAGATCGAGAAGGTGGCCGAGGAGCATCCGGAAAAAATTGTCCGCGAACCAGTCCACCCGTTGCTCGGGCTGCAACCTTTTCAGGCGCTGAAACTTGGCCGGGAACTCAACTTTGAGGGAGATCAGTTGAAAGCTGCATCCAAGCTGTTCCTGAATCTCTACAAGCTTTTCGTTTCGCTCGATTGTTCGATGGTGGAAATCAATCCTTTGGTTGTGACCGATAAGGGGGAAGTGCTCGCACTGGACGCTAAATTCAATTTCGACGATAACGCTCTCTACCGGCACGAAGAGATCCTCCAGATGAGAGATGTGCACGAAGAGGATCCTCGCGAAGTGGAGGCGTCAAAATTCAATCTTAATTATATCGGATTGGAGGGCAACATTGCTTGTCTAGTCAATGGGGCTGGTCTCGCTATGGCCACCATGGATATCATCAAATATGCGGGGGGGCGGCCCGCGAATTTTCTCGATGTGGGCGGCGGCGCAAGCGAACAACAGGCGACCGAGGCATTCAAAATCCTTGTCTCCGACAAAAACGTCAAAGCCATTTTAGTAAACATTTTTGGCGGAATTATGCGCTGTGACGTGATTGCCCAAGGAATCATCAATGCGGTGAAGGCGGTCAGTCTACCGGTGCCGCTCGTCGTTCGCTTGGAAGGGACGAACGTGGCGCTTGGGAAAAAACTACTGGAAGAATCCAAACTGCCGATCGAAGCAGCATCGGATCTGGCAGAGGCGGCAAAGAGAGTTGTTGCGGCAGCTAAAACCGGTTAGACCGGATTGAAACACATGAAAATTGTCGAAGTTGCATTCACTGGGTATCCAGTTTCGGATATGGAACGGGCGCGAACCTTTTACGAAGGTCTCTTGAAACTAGAGCCGTCTCGAATTCTCGCGAACGGACATTGGATAGAGTACGACCTCGGCCCCTCGACTTTTGCCATCAACAACACGGCGCCGGATCAATGGAAACCCTCCAGCGATGGCCCGGCGATAGCTTTCGAGGTTGACGGATTTGACGCCGCCGTAGATGCGCTTCGAGCGAGAGACGTAAGATTTGAGGTGGAACCGTTCGAAAGTCCCGTCTGCTGGATGGCGATTATCGCAGATCCAGATGGGAATTCGATCGCGATTCATAAGCGGAAGGTCGGGTAACCATCTAACACCCATGTCTATCCTGGTTGATAAAAACACGAGACTCGTCGTTCAGGGTATTACCGGCAGTTCCGGAGCGTACCATGCCCATGGCTGTATGGAGTATGGAACCAACGTCGTTGCTGGTGTGACCCCGGGCAAGGGGGGCCAGATGTTCGAGGGAAAAGTCCCTGTCTTCGACACCGTGTACGAGGCGCGAAAACAGACCGGCTGCAACGCGACAATGATCTTCGTGCCGGCACCGTTTGCTGCGGATGCGATTCTGGAAGCTGCGGATGCCGGCGTGGAATTGATTGTGTGCATCACCGAAGGCATCCCTGTGATGGATATGATGCGGGCGCAAACGGTCCTCAAGGAGAAGAAATCCCGTTTGATCGGGCCCAATTGTCCAGGCATTATCACTCCGGGCCAGTGTAAGATTGGGATTATGCCTGGTTACATTCATAAGCCAGGCTATATCGGGGTGATCTCCCGTTCTGGAACGTTGACTTACGAGGCAGTCTGGCAATTGACTCAGCGTGGCTACGGCCAGTCGACCTGTATCGGGATCGGTGGTGACCCGATCAACGGGACCTCCCACCTCGAGGCTGTAAAATTGTTCAGCGAAGACCCTGACACCGCAGCACTGATCTTGATCGGCGAAATTGGCGGGACGGCCGAGGAAGAAGCGGCATCCTGGATAAAAGAACATTACGATAGACCAGTGGTTGCCTTTATCGCCGGCGCCACCGCACCACCCGGGCGACGAATGGGCCACGCAGGGGCAATCGTGTCCGGCGGCAAAGGTACCGCCGCAGGAAAGATCGAAGCTTTGCGAGAGGCCGGTATCGCAGTGGCGGAAACGCCGGCAAGCATCGGAGATGCATTGATCGAGATTTTGAAACACTAACACAAGCTTATGGCTGTTACATCAAGAGGGTTGGAAGGAGTGGTCGCTACGGATACTCGGCTGGGTGATGTGCGAGGGCAGGAGGGACGGCTGATTTACTGCGGATACGATATCAAGGAACTTGCCGGTAAAGTTTCTTTTGAAGAAGTCATTTATCTGCTCTGGCACAATAAACTACCGAACAAATTGGAGTTGGCCGAGCTCAACGAGCAGCTGGCCGCAGAACGCCAGTTGCCAGATCAGGTCATTGATTTTGTGAGAACTACTCCCCGGACTGCTTTACCCATCGATGTCCTGCGCACAGCGGTTTCGATGTTAGGTCTGCACGATCCCTCGCTCGCAGGGGACGAGAGCCTGGAAGCGAACCGACGCCGGGCCACCAGCATTACGGCCAAAATGGGAGTTATCATCGCTTATTTTCATCGGGCGCGAAACGGGCTCGATTTACCTTCGGTTCGCAAAGACTTGAGTGAAGCCGGTCATTTTCTCTATCTGCTGGATGGGAAAGAGCCGTCCAAAAAGAAGACCGAAACGCTTGATCTTGCTTACGTGCTCCATGCCGAACACGGCATGAACGCGTCCACCTTCAGCGCTCGCGTGACGATTTCGACCTTAACGGATATTTACTCTGCCATTACAGCAGCGATTGGCACTCTCAAGGGACCCCTGCACGGAGGTGCAAATGAAGGGGTTATCCATATGCTGCAGGAAATCGGCACCCCGGATAAGGTGGATGCCTATATTGAACAGGCTCTGGTACAAAAGAAAAAGATTATGGGTATTGGGCACCGCATTTACAAGGTGCTTGATCCGAGGGCGCCGATCCTTAAAGAAAGGGCCGTTCAGCTCAGCAGCGAGTTAGGCGAGCCGAAATGGCTCGAAATGTCCGAGCGGATCGCTGCGCTGATGAAAGAAAAGAAGGGTCTGCACGCGAACGTTGATTTTTACTCCGCGACTTTTTACTATTCTCTCGGAGTTCCGACAGACTTGTTCACCTGCATCTTTGCGATCGCCCGAACGGCAGGTTGGACCGCGCATGTTCTCGAACAATTGGGTGACAATCGCCTCTACCGCCCATTAAGCGAATACACGGGCGACCCCTCAGGCAAAAAATTTGTCCCAATCGATCAAAGGTAGGAAAGCAACCGAGCTCCTTATCGCTTTTCGATACTTAGGTTCATCGCAATCGCTTCCACATTTCAAAATGCGGTATCGTGCCGAAGAGAGTATCCGACGGCCTCAAAAGCTGGTAACCATTCTTCTGGTAGAACTGCACCGCGTCCTGGCGGGAATTCAGCTTTATCTCCTGAATACCCGTTTGTAACGCGCGGAACTCGAGTTCTTTCAGGATGGCTTTTCCGACGCCGAGACTGCGTTGCCCCGGATCGACTGCCATGTAACGCACCTGACCGACATTTCCGCGAACACGATGAAGGCGGCCAACACCGATCAGGCGGCCTGTGTCATCCCAGGCCGCGAGATGTATGGCTTCCTCCTCGCAGTCGTCTTTCTCGGAGCCGGGCGGTTGCTGCCAGGGATGGCGCAGGATCTTCCACCGAAACGCATAATACGCTTCAAACTCAGGTTCAGTCGCTGGAGGACGAATGACCATAATGGAGAAACCTGCTTTCGACCGTGATATCCATTCTCGAGCTCAAACATTGTATAATCCTTTATTGAAAACGTTTTTCTGCGAATGTAAAAGGTAAATAAATTTCACGCGATTCTCGACCCAGCAAGAGCTCTGATCATGGCGACAGCAAAAAATTCAATCCAAAGCCGGTTACCGGACAGCATCATTGACAAAGGTCTCGAGGAATCTCTTCCGATCGGCGTTCAGAAAAGTTATTCTCTGCTCACGGAACCGGAGCGTGCCGTGCTCAACTGCGCTCTGGATAAATATCGAGCGGGACAAAGCGAACCTATCCTGGTGGGTGGCCAGAAGGTCCTGAAACCGGCTCTACGCCTGGCCATCAATTATCGCCTGGTCATTGAGGAGATCAAGGGTTCCCAGGTGATAACCAGCTATACCCGATGGGTAGATTCCGTACAGGTGAGCGGAGCGGAA
>JAFAKL010000228.1 GCA_019235445.1 Verrucomicrobiota bacterium
CACTTCGTGCCAGGCTACCCTCGTTTTAATCCCTCCGGGATAAATGCGTCACGGCACCTCCCTGCCGCTGCGATACGTTAACCCTTATGGACGCAGCCCTAGCTAGGGTGGGTTGCGCCTCGAGCGCCGGTATAAAGACGTTGGTAAATGTCCAAACTTCAGGCACAGGCGTCTCGCCTGTGTGCTGTTTGAGTCTATTTCCAAAGCAATGCGGAGCAATTTTGGGGATAGTCAGAGTGAATGGTTGCAAAAGAGGCGAACGCGTTTGCCTCCCTGTTCACTTGGTCGCGGCCGGTCGCAAAAAAGTTACCCGGTTGACGATCCGAAATGGAGGAACACACACCTCGCCAGGTTTTACAAGCCGCTTCGGCTTGGGATGTTTTCGCACCAGGCGCTTCGAATTACCGGAAGTCTACGCCTCCCGTGGCTGGTTTGTCTTTCAGTTCCCCCTCGCCAGGTGCTACGCCCTCCTGGTTCATACAGGAGGTCAAAACAAGTGCTCCAGCCACTGCCAGAAGCGCGAGGAAACATAAAATTTTTTGCCGTGTCATAAGACAAATACTTAAAGAGCCGGAACTGTTGTAAAGCAGTTATTTAACGCGAACGTAGGCATACCTGGTCTGCGGATTATCAGGCGGAAAATCGGTCCGGATAGTCAACGTCGCAGAGGCGCGTTGTGTTGCGCTGTCGGGGGTGACCTGCGCCTCGTATTCTCTGCCCGGTTTGAGTTCCCTCACTTCAACTTTTATCGCGGGATTGTCCGAGATAACAGAAAGGACCTTTACCACCTTGGCGCCCGGAATCGCGATATGGATCGCTTTAGGATCCGGTTGTTCACCCACGCGCCAGAGGACCAGTTGCGGCTCAACGCTGATTGGTTCCTCAATGTATACGTGCATTTTCAGAACTGTCGGCTGTCCAGGGGCCGCGGACGTCGAAACCATGATTTTTTTATCCTGTCTTCCGGTGTGACCGAAAAAGGTGTATTGGGCTTCGATCTCTCCCGATTCTCCCGGGGCATATTCCTTTTTGGTCAGAGTCGCAGTCGTGCATCCGCAGGAGGTTAGCACGCTCTGGATCTTTATCGGCTTATAGCCCGTGTTAGTAAATTTGTACTTCGCTACGACTGCCTTGTCCTGGGGTGTAGCATCGAAGCTTTGTTCAGTTCTGTCCCAAGTTAACTGGGCAAATGCTGAACTTGCGCACAAGCAGAATACCAAAGGTAATAACTTCATAGGAAAGCATCTAAAACAAAAGCACCCGCCCCAGAATTCACCGAGGCGGGTGTCATCTTCCTAAAGTCGAGGCCTATTTAGAGAGGCCAGGGGTCGGAGCCGGCGCGGGCGGCGGCGCTTCCTTTTGCCCTAAACAGCAGGCAGAAACTCCAAGCGTCGCAACGGCCAATACCACCAAGGAGAAGTATTTAAAAATCTTCATCAGTTTAACCTGTCAAAGGCGACCTAGAACCATATTTCCATCTGACTTCCGAACAACCAGCCATAAGTAGCCTTGCCATTGGGATTGCTGTAAGGTGGTTCTCCTCCGCTTGCACTAGTGCCTTTCAGAGAATTGCTCCAGGCGGCAAAGGTGGCGAACACCCGTATCTCAGGCCTGGTGAAGAACCCGCCGTTGGGCTTGATCGTGGGCGCAATGGTCAGGATGCCATATTCTCCACTTCTACCGAACGCATTGCCTGTTTGGGTGCGAACGGTATCGATGTAGGCCCCCGATGCCGCTCCCTGGATAGCAATATTATCCGCGACCCAGTAGACTGGCCGGAAGCCAACTGTCACAAGGTTGCGGCTTCCTGATGATATCCTCAGACCGTTGTTACCAATACCGATTGCGTTCGTCCCGTTGTCGTTGTACTCCCAGTTAGCCCAAAGACCCATTGAGAAGCAATTGGAGGGGTTCCAAACAAAATAGGCGGTGGCTAACGCCTCCGTATTGCGGTTGATCGGGTTCACCGCGACGAACGGTTCTAAGCCATTAGAGCCCCTGACGAACTGCACGGTGTTGGGTCTACGGACAAGAAAACGATCGAATTGGTTTTCCCAGGCATTATGTACCGCATTTATCTGGTTGCTGATATTAGCTTGGAAATCTGTCGCACCATACCCATATAAGGCGGAAACCCGGAGTTCGCTCTTGTTGCCGAAGTTCCAATCCCAGATAGCGCCGCCGCCGATGCCCCACATATCCGAGGTTTTTACTATGCCGGTTACACTCTTCCCAAAAGTGGTGCCCCCAACTGTACCCCCGAACGAGGTAAATGTGCTCTCATAAGTGTCGCCCTTGACGTAGTTACCGATAAGGACGAACGACAATTTACCAAGGCCGATATCGATATCCTTGTACCGAACATCAAAGGTTTGCTTGAACAGATCTCCAACGTGATCATTAGCGTTGAACAAGCTTAGGCCTCCCGCCTCATTCAAATTGTCCTGGTTGTTACCGATCCAGGCCAGCCAAAGAGTGCCTGGCCCAGCCGGGATGTTATAGACACCAACTCCAAACCCGGACGTATTCAGCCAGAAATAGTCTTCTGAATCGATGTTGTACCGGTCGTAGAACCGATCACCACCCCAGAACGTGATTTCAGGCGCACTTTTGAAGATATTCTTCATCTCGGCATACCCTTCAACCATTCCCACTCCAGCCCCGGGTGTGCCGGCGGTAACGGATTGGGTATTAACTGCGTTAGTTTTAACGAAGTTACTGAAGGCCTGCATGGTCGCTCTGAAGGAGACATCCGCCACATCGGGACTATCCCCAAGAATGTGAGCCTGGTTCCAGCTAAGTTCTGTGTAGAAGTCCTGTTCGTTACCCAGACGGCTGGTGGAACGGCCGCCACCGACATAATTGTCCGGCATCTCGAAGGTGGTACCACCCTGGGCACCGCCGCTACCGTTAAACGCGAAGCCGGCGCGCATGTACACATTGAAGGTAAAATTGCGCGTCAGGGACTTCAGGAAGGACTCGTCCAGAAGCGGCCCTGGAGCTTTGCCTGCCACCTCTTTGCCGTCTGCATCGGTTAAGACTCGGGTGTTCAAGATCGAACCGCTGTTGGCATTCGACTCGAGCGCCTTCATCTTGGCTTCCATCGCCTCGATGCGTTGCTCGTACTGTCTCTGCATCTGGTTCATCTGCGCCTTGAGCGCATTCACGTCACTCTGACCGTCGCTTTGAGCGAAAAGCGCGTCAGTGGTCAGTAGCATCAAACCTGCTACTAACGTAAACTTCAAACCACTTAAGCGTGGGGGATCAACCGCGTAATCCATCTCTCGTGTTGTTTCTTGGTTAAGGATTAATGAAGGACAACACGTGCTTTAACGGAATTTAAAGGGCCTTGTCCAGACGAAATTTAAAAAAACTTTGAACATTTTTTACTCCGGCGTGTCGGCCCACCCCGGCTTTCGTACTTGGCGAGGCTAAAATGGGTTTCGGCCGAAGGCTAAAAAGGCGCTGATCCCTTTGTGCGTGTTTATCGCCGCTTGAGCGGATGAGCTGATGCAGCCGGAGACCTCCAGGACAAAGTACCTTACAGTTTGGGACCTCGAGGCGGGCTATCTCTTCGTGCGGGATAACACGCTGGTCTTGACCTCTTCCTGGATCATCGGGATCTCCGCGGGATCGCGGTTGCAGAGCACCGCTGCGATGAGGGTTTCTCCTCGCCGGTAGCGTGCGATGAAGAGTCCTTTTTCTCGGTTCCCTTCAATCTCCGCGAGCAGATGCGGCGTGCTGAAATCGCCCACAAAATCGAAGCGCATCCCGAGGACCTGGCTGGAACAGGTCGGAACAC
>JAFAKL010000023.1 GCA_019235445.1 Verrucomicrobiota bacterium
CCCCCAGACCCATAACGCTCCGGCCGAACCGATCCCGGTCTACGTCGTCCGCCCGCTCTTCCCATTCTATCCTCCGATCACCCAGGGTTTCCGGAACCTCGAAGAACTCCGTCAAAAGCTCGCCGCGCTGGGTGCGCCTCAGCTTCCGGAAATCTGGGAAAAGCGGATTCTGGAGTTTTCAAAAGCGACAAAACACCGGCCCTACGCTGTCCCAAAAGAATTCCATGAGATCACCCGGTTGTTCGGTGATCTTTATAAACCGCAGAATAAAGACCCGGCGATTAATCAACAAATGCGCGCCAACCTTGCCGAGCAGGGAGCGAGATTGGCCGCCGATTTTTTGCCGGCTGGCGCCTACGTAAATGGAAAAAAACTACCGCCAGATCACAGACCAAAAAAACTGATCCCATTGATCGAAACCAAAAAGCAACCTGAAACCGTCATTCAACCGATCCCGGCGCGTCGAAAGGCGCGCACGGCCAAGAGCCAACTTCACCAGCCGGCCAGACAACCGCAAACAAATCACCTGAAGGTTTAACTCCTATGCCCTTGAATACGAAATACTTAAAAGAATTGAGCGATCTCTTCGTAGAGGACCTCAAACGGTCTGACTACTACCGAGCTCTCTCCAAAAAAGAGCGGAACGATCTCGATGACCGACTTGCCGCAGACGCTTCGGCGGGGTTGTTTCCCCTGTTGCCCGGCGCCGAGGAGGCGGAACTGCAGAAACTCTCACACGCCATCTGCGAGAAACTCAATATTGAGTTGCCTGCCGCTTTGGTCGATATCCTTCGCCAGGTCGATGGTTTTTCTGAAAACGGCGTCTCCTTGTGCGGCGTCGATGCCGAGTTGCGCGACGACCAGTTTGACTCCGGCCCCGGTCTTTTGGCTGAGAACCTGGTGAACTGGTCCAGTTTCCCGGAGACGCTGCAAAAGTATCTCTTCGTTGGCGATTCTGATCTCTGGCATTTCGCCATCGAACTCGACACCGGAGTTCCAGTGGCGCTACACAAAGCTACCCTGAAACAAGCGCATCGGTTTTCCACCATCGAAGAGTTGGTGAATGACATGATGCAGCAGGCTTTAGGCGATTTTGGGGATGAAATCGAAAATCTTAAAGATGAAGCTGGTAACCGGTCGCCAGGCTTTCAGTTCTCCAGCAACTAACCAATGCCAAGGACTTCCAGATGGTTTCCACTTTCGGCTGATCAGCCTATGGATATTCTCGACGATCTGTTAAAAGTTCCGGAGCCGTTCAAGTCCGATCAATTGACTGGATCGATTCTGGATTCGACGACGCTCTTGGGAACGAACCTCTGGCGGCAAGCGTCGAATGATTTCGATCTTTTCGCTGAGCCAGAAGCGGTTGCCGGGCTTTCGCTGGAGCAACAGCAATACCTGAGCGATCTGCGGGTCGATCGTTTTCTTCACCAGACCTTGGCGCACGAATTCGAGCTGCTTGACCTTTGGTTGGAAAGGAATCAGGACCACCCGGAAGCTGCCCGCGTCGCGCTGTTCCTGCGGCACCGGCAACGATTGGGCCAAAAATCCTGGATCGATGACCAGGAAAAACTCTACCTCTGGGCCCAAAAACACGAACGAGAGGATCTCGCGGTCTCGATTCTCGGTTGGCGGCTCCTTTGCCAGGATCTGGCGGAGTCGCTGCTCGCATGGTCGTCGCGCAACCCTGACGACCCGCGTGTTCAACAGATCCGGCTCTGGCAGGAGTCCCCTGGGTTTTACCCCCAGAATCGCCTCAGAACCTGGGCAATCCGATTTCCCGAGGATGCGCGGGCGCCGCAGATCCTGGCGTGGGAAGAGCTAACGACTCGCGAGATAATGGCCAGCCATCCGGAGCTGCTTACCGAAACTGGAAAGGAATAGGATGGAAAATCCCTTCAATCGACCGCCCATTGATGTCAGCGCAAGGCAAGTGGATGGCCGCGTTCCCTGCTGGAGAAAGGATTATCTCGCGGCGGTCTCGGCGACAAAGGACGAAAAAGGCCGGTTGCTTGAGAGCCTGCGCACTGGCGAGGACCCGACGATCCGTGATGGCGTCAATCTGGCCCTGAGCCGACTGCTCGATCCGGAAGGTCCCAGGGATCCACTGGGCAAGACCGCCTTCCTGGTCCATGACGGGACTGGGACCGGCAAGTCTTTTCAAGCGATCCTGGCCGCGAAAGCAATTGCCGCCGAGACAGGAGAACCGGCCTTCCTGACCACGAGAGCAGATCTCATTCCTGCACTCAGGCGCGATCTGGACCGTCTGGGCTTAGACGATTCGGGGATCACTTTTGTGGCCATCGAGCAACTGGGACCGTTTCTCAAGGACGTGCAGAAACAGAAGCAACAATTTTCGGTCGCAATTGTCGATGAGGCTCAGGATTGCCGCATTCCGGAGGTACGCAAACTCCTGGACCGGATTCCGGCTTCGAGACAGCTCTTTTTTAGTGCCACGCCATTTAATAACATAGATGAATTCTGTTACTTCTCTTCCAAGCTTACCGGTAAACCAATCCACCAGATAAAAACCGAGATCACCTCGGCCAACGATCTACAGTTCGCCGTTGCTGATCAATTGAAACAGATCATCTCCGCGGGGGGTATGGTCCACCGCGAATTCCCTTTCTACGGAAACGTGGGTCCGGCTAAGCTGCTGCCGTTCAGCGCCGAATCCCGCTCTGCGGAAACACAGTTGATCGACGGGTATGCGCGGCTGGTGGAGAACCGCAGTTTTGCTCAGCAACGGCAGCTAAGGGACGATCTTACGATCGAGCTAAACACTGCGTCGGATGCAACCAAGGTCGACACGATCCTGCAACGGACCACGGCGCTGCTTTCTCAGAACAGGAAGGTGATTCTGGCCGGCGACGACCTGCCGGTGGCCTCGCGGATTCTAAAAGACGCGGATGGTTTGCCCAAAGAAACGCCCGGTTTTCTCTCGGCCCTGCGCCTTGCCTTAGCGTCTCACGGGATTGAATCCTCATTCATCCAGGCTGTTCCGCAGAGTAGCGATTCGATTCCCGCTCTTGCCAAAGAACGAGCTGCCGTAGCCGCCAGAAATTTTGCGGAAATGGCTCGCTTTGTTGACGGCGCTTATCGGACAGATGAAACCGGACGGCGAGTCGAACTTCGGGGCTTGAACAATCAGCCGCTCTACGCACCAAGCCAGACCAAGGTCATCCTCATCCCCTACCAGCAGGTGGCGGGTTGGCCCGAGTTAAATCAGCGCTTCCCCAAGGCCCCCGAGGTTTCGATAATTTTGGCGCCGACCGCAAGCGCGGACCAGTTCATCCAGGCGGTTGGCCGCGGCAGCCGCCGCAATAGTCAGGGTCCTACCGACGTCCATCTTTTTGCGAACGGCAGTTGTGCGGATCGCCGCCGGATGAGTGCCCTGCTGAAAGGCCTGCAGTTCATTGGCGCAACCGGATCGCCTGCCCTGGCTCCTTTTCTGCAACTTGCCTCGGACTGCCTGGAGCGAACATCGGCGCAACGCGCCACCCAAGATCAGAGATTAATCCAATTACAGAAAAACCAGCACGCACGGAGCGCTCGAATATTCGAGCCCGCCCGCTACCGAGTAAATTGAAAAATCACCAAAGGCTGGTGCTATCTTGAGCGGTGGGTTACGGATTGTCCGAGAAAGCAGCTTTTCTCGCTGTCTATGGTTCCCTGCGCCGCCGCACTTTGGCGAAACAAGGATTCCTGGTGCAACGGAATCTGCGGTTTCATGGATACGGCTTGTTGCAAGGCCTTTTGTTCTTCCAAGATGGATATCCGGGGGTGCTCGAACAGCCGGGGGTCGTTTACGTCGAAGTTTATTGCGTCCTCAGCGAAGCTGTGTGGGCCGTCCTTGACCGCTACGAAGGGTGGAATCCCTCGCTCGGCCGTCGGGCTTTTTTTTACCGAAAAAAAGTGACTCTTCTGCATCCGGCGGTTTCGGCGTGGGTCTATTTCCTCGGAAGAGAGATCCCGAGGGGAACCAAAACCTCTCTGCAGCTTTTCACCCGCCGCCCGGCGGCCTGGTTCCCACAAGCGCTAACTTAATGCGAAGCCTCGGCGGGGAGCATGTCTTTTGTCCCAGAGGGACAGCCTGATAGTAAGCCAGGCACGAAGTGCCTGGAGTCATGAGAAAATAGCCCCGTCCCAGCGGGACGACTGAACGGATCTCGGCTTAGATGGCCAACAACAAGAACGTAAAGAGGGCCTAGCACAGTTCCCATCGCCAAAGCCATTCAATTGATAAAGGCTGGCTCATCGGCCTGGATCCACCAGACTTTTCGACCACTGGACCACTTTAGTTGGCTACAGGGTTATGCGCTT
>JAFAKL010000028.1 GCA_019235445.1 Verrucomicrobiota bacterium
GCGGAATTCCGAGCGCCCTCCTATCAATACCGTTACGTTACATGCATACGCCCGTGGAAATGGTCGATCTCAGCGACGTGGAACGATGTGTCGCCTTGCTGACTCATTTTGTCCGCGCAATCACCGATAAAGAAGAATTCGTGAAGAAATTGGGATGAGACAGGAGTCAGGAGTTGCAGAATGGTGCGATGGAAGGTCCGATTATCCTGGGAGGTTTACCGCAGTTTTTCTCAAAGGATTAAAGGAATTTCTTGCTGGCTGCGCGAACCCCTGTACTCCTGAACCCCTGTACTCCTGACAAATGCCCAGCTGGATGGCCGAGATCGTCCGTTCGGAAGGTGGTCGAGTCACCTTTGAAAGGTTCATGGAGCTGGCGCTCTACCATCCGGTGCACGGCTACTACACGAGCCACGTTTCGACCATCGGCAGGTCGGGCGATTTCTCAACCGCCACCACCATCGGTGATGCACTGTTGCGCAGCTTGGTCGCTTGGCTAAAGGCGGAGGTGAAACACCTGTCCATGCCGATCGTTCAAGTCATCGAACTGGGAGGAGGAACAGGTCAGCTGGCGTCAGGAATTCTCCGCTCATTCATGCCCTGGCAGCGAATCCGGTATCAGATCGTCGAAGTTTCGACAACGCTTCGCTCACTCCAGGAAAGAGAGCTTCGGAGAACAGGCGTTCAGTGGAAAGATTCCGTCCAGGCAGCCTTGGCAGCCGCCCAAGGTGAAGCCATCCTGATTTCGAATGAGTTCGTCGATGCCTTCCCCTGCCGGCGATTTGAACAAGGGGAACGGGGTTGGAAAGAAGTTAACCTGGCGCTCGAGGAGGATATTTGGAGAGAAGAGTATTCCGACTTCTGCGCGCCTCCCCTCAGTTCGACGTTCGGCCTGAAACACGCGAACGGTCAACGCGTCGAAACGCTCCAGTCCTATCGGAACTGGCTGGCAGATCTGAATCGCCATTTTCGCCGCGGTACCATGCTCACCATCGATTACGGCGGGTCGCCCGCTGACATCTATTACCGAAGGCCCGGCGGAACGATACGCGCTTACTATCGCCACCAGCGACTCGACGGGATGGGAATTTACTTGCGCGCCGGTCACCAGGATCTCACTGCGGACGTCAATTTTGTTGATCTCCAGGATTGGGGCGAGCAGCTTGGCTTTGAAACCGTTCAACTGGTTTCCCAAGCTGATTTCATTCGCCAATGGGCGAAACCACGTTCAGCACGCCGGCGGCTGGCCGATCGATACGTGGTGGAGAATTCCGGGATGGGCGATGCGTTCAAGGTTCTTCAGCAGCGCAAACACCTGAACACCCCGTAAACCTCTACCACGCAAAAATCTCGCAATCGCCTTGGCTCGTGAGATTTCGGCGCTAGTCGTTCCACTGCCGTTTTAGCGCCTGCTTGCCGGCGTCTTTCTGATCATCCAGTTGGTCCATTCGCCGCTCCACATCTTCTTTCTTCTTCTTCCACCTGTCCCTCGCGGCTCCCTCGGAATGATCAATCTGACCATCGTAATAATCCTTCTCGCGCTTAAGGGCATTCTTTCGACTATCCCACAAGGCGTCAAACCGGTTATAGGCAGAGTCTTTCGCACGATCATACTCCTCTTTGGTGTGATAGACCGGCGTTTGGTCAGGTCGCACGGATCGCTGACGACTCTCTCTTCGGGTCTGTTCCAGGACAGCTTCCTCCTCTGATTCACGCGCTTTGGGAGACATGCTGGCTGCCACGTGCGACGCGACGCTGAAATTAATCTCCATCGCCATGCGCTGACCCGCTGCAATATCGGCTGTCCGGGTCTGATCGGGGGCGCCAGGGGCTCGAACGACAATCTGATGTTGGCCGGGCGGAAAAATTCCCTCGATTGGTAATTTCCCCAGATCGATCCCCCCGACGGTGACTTCAGCGTCCGCTCGATCGCTGGCCAGCGAGATGACCCCATACGGGTGCTTGAATTCGACGACCGTGCTCCCATTCGGATCGGGTACAACCTCGCGGGTAACCGATGCCAGCGCCCCAATTCGAGACACCAGCTCTACCGGCTCCGACGGTAACTCGATTGTGAGCGGCGTTTTGCCAAGTTCGCTCGAACCCACATAAATCGTTGCTCCTGCGGGATCGCTTTTCAGTGTGACATTGACTCCTTCGAAGGTGTGTCCAACGGCAACCGGCGCATTGGACCCTACGGTGACCGGTTGCACGTAGTCCGGCCAGCCGGAACGCTTGATCCGCACCGTGTAATTCCCGACAGGCAGGTTGTCGAGGGTCATCGGGGTAATTCCAAAAGTCGATTTCTGTGCCGGATCCACGATCTCGACCGGGAGATTCGCCGGTTTGGATTTCAGCGAGAGTTGACCTACTCCACGCATCAACGGGATAAGTCCAAGATCGTTAAGGCTTCTCTCATTAATGTCCACATTCAAGGCTCGGCCTTGGTACCCCGCCATGCTGAGTTCGAGCACTTGTTTGCCTTCTGGCAAAGGATAGGAGGTTAGCGGCGTGTGACCAATTTCTTTCCCGTTCCATCGCACGGCTGCACCTTCCGGCTTGCTGGTCAGAGTCACGCTACCCATCGTTGAGGCGGATGACGATCTCTCAGGCTGATGAAGAAAAAAATTTCCTCCGATCACTGCTCCGATCGCGCAGACTAGAAACATGCCAACCACCCAAAGCAAAATGCGAAGCAGCGCAGGAGAAGTCTTCGGCTGGCTATCCTCCACTGGTTCGGAAAGAGGAGGTGGATTCTGCGGCGCCGGCGGCAATCCCGCCTGCTCCTTGCCGGTCAACGGCGGGACCGCCACCAGTGACTCGTTCTGGAGCTCAGCAGCCTCCAGCTCCGCCAGAAAATCATCGGCCATCGCAAACCAGCTCGGCTCAGTCGCTCCGCCGCGTAACAGGATGTTTCCTGTCTCAGACAGGCTGGCCACCGGATTCAACCGGGGCGCGCCGGCTGTGGAGGAGCCGGACCTGATCCCGCCCAACAGCTCGTGGATGACGCAGGCAAGCTGTTGCACCTGGGTTGCAGAAAATTCTAGTCCACCCGAGTCGACTATCGTTTGGGCCGGTTCGGCCAGGTTCTCCAGCGTATTCTGACCCAGACTCAGCGCGTCAACTTTCACGATGAACGGCGGCCAGGTCGTCACCGGTGTTCGCTGGATTTCGACCGACTGCGGCGGATGCGGAATCTCGACGAAAACATGTCGCAAAGATACTCCCGTGGTCAGCAGTTCGCGCTCCGTCGCAAAGTCCAGAACTTTGGCCAATGGTTTGGCGATCCGCAGAGTCTCCTCCCAAGCGAGAACCCGGCGAACGCGCAAAAGTTCCTGGAGCGAAAACCCTTTGATCCACTCGCTCACCACGAACAGGCACCGATCGTCGGCTTCAAGCCCGAACACTTCGAGGAGATTCGGATGGTGTATTGTCCTTAGCCGTTCGACTTCCTGGCGCAGGTGAGTAAAGCGCTCCTTATCATATCGAAGCGCCATGGGGAGTGGATGAAAGGCAACAATGCGATTACAATGCAGATCCTTCGCCCGAAACAGGCTGCTATCGTACGGGGATTGCCCTAGAAGCTGGTATCGTTCCCGAACCAGTTGCCCGGTGGCGAAGCCGGAAGTACTCGTTCCCCCGCCCGCTGTCACTGTGGCGAGTAAAGGGGATTGACCGCGAAGGGTACGTTGCATGGGAGCAAGCGTCGCAGGATCTCCCTTCAAGGCGATTAGAATCTCGTCAATGTGCCGCTTGAGTTCGGTGGGCGATTGAAATCGGTCCTCGGGTTGCTTGGCCAGCATCCTTTCCAGCAGCGCCGCAATCCGCGGATGAAACCTCGCCAGAACTTCGGACGGAAGCGGTTGACTTAGATGTTGATTGATCACACTGATCATCGAACCAAGAAATGGAGGACGGCCCGCGAGAATGAACCAGAGGGTCGTACCAAGGGAATAGATATCCGAACGAATATCGATCTCCTCTTCTTCCAGTTGCTCCGGGCTGGCGAAATGCGGGGTACCCACGAAGCCACCCATCGATACGGTCAACGATTGGTCGGCTGCGGCCACGAGCGATTTTGCTAAGCCGAAGTCGATCACCTTGACCAGCAGTTGATCTTCCTCCTCATCCACCACAAGCATCACGTTCGACGGCTTGATATCGCGATGAACCAGTTTCTGACGGTCGGCAGCGATCAGCGCACGGGAGACCTGTCGAACGATTCTAAGAGCAAGTTCCGGCGGCAAAGGGCCTTCTCTCTGGACGCGGCGCTCAACAGTTTCACCCTCTACGTACTCCATCACATAGTAGAACCCACCTTCAGAGTTGCCGAGATGGAAAACCGTGGCAACGTTCGGGTGCCGGAGACTGGCGGCAGCCCTGGCTTCCCGCAGAAAACGCTGACGCGCCGTTTCGCTGTTCAGAAATTGCGAGTTGATGACCTTCAACGCGACATCAGACCGTAGATTGGTGTCGAATGCTTTATAGGTGATGCCCATGGCGCCGCGGCCGAGTTCCCACAAAGAACCGTCACCATGGCGCATGATGACGAAGTGGTCGAACTTATCTGTTTGTCCCATACTTCTCAAACGATACGGACTCGAGAATCGCCTAATCTACTGAGGTTTGTCGATATAAAGTCGGTCTGGGTCCATTGCCTTCGGATCCCGGAAAATCTGAGCAGGATGGTTAGACATTAGTTTGTAGCCTGTTAAGACGAACTCTGGATAGAAACTATTCGAGGCGGGCTCATACACCGTTTGACCGGAAAAATATCCCTGCAGCCGATATTCGAAATTGCCGTCCGAACCAGGCTTATTTGCCTGGCGATCAGGGGCCAGCATCTTCTGTTCATTCAGCATAACGAGCTTGGCGCTGCTCCACGGCTGGCGGGGTTGCCGGATGTAACCCCAGAAGAAATAATTTCTCCGGTAGAATCGTCTTCCGATAAAATAATTCCCGGCAGGCTCATTCGCGATGGCCTGATTAAGAGCAACTTGAGATTGGGTAAATTGATCCTCGGTTGTCGCGCACCCAGCAAACAACAGCGCCACGGCAGCGATGAGAAGAACTATTCTTGGGTTCATTTGGAAGGCGTCAGGTACAACTTTAACGCGTTCACCTGGTGGTTAAAACCAACGCAGGTCACTAACGCCCGAGAAGACGAGAGGGACCGGGTTTCCCGATTGATGCTGGCAAGCTTGGAACCAGCCCTCACGGTGCCTGGCAACTGTTGATGACGGAGCGCTAAACCAGCAACGGCAACCTGGAGCAGAGCGCTTGCACCCAGCGCCTCGCCTAAAGCCGGTTTAGGGGCATACACCGGGACGGCAGGATAAATCTCGCTGAACACCTTCCGCTCCACTTCATCTGCGAAGGTGCCGTTTGCGCTGCTTACGAGTATTTCGGGCAATCCCTCGGTTCGCAATTGGCCAAACATCTCCCTGGCCGCTGATTTACTCTCCTTGAGGGACCGAAACGGCAGACCTGGCGAGGAGTCTGCGATCATTAACGATCCGGTGCGCCCGAGCAGAACCGCGGCGGCCCCTTCCCCAAAAATCGTTCCGTTGGTTAGGCCATAGACTTCGAAGTGGTCCAGATCTGTCGCCATCCGCCAGCTGGCGAACGCGTCCGCCAGGAGCCAGTCTACTTCCTCGGTCCCGACAACAAGACACCGATCAAGCCGCGGTTGCATCGTCAACAGCTCAATGGCGAAGTGGATGGCTCCTAAACCGACCGACGAATCTCCCACCAGCGTATAGCTCTCGGCGTTGACGCCGAGGAGAGCCGCCATATGGCTGGCCGCAGCATTGTGCACGGTTTCGGGGAACAATAACGGGCTCGCGCAGTTTGCTCCTTGCGTGACGATCTCATCATAAAAACGGCGGGTGTAATTGATGCCGCCCGAACAGATCGCGAACACCACAGCCATTCCTTCTCCCGCGCCGCTGTCCAGCTTCAGTCCGGCATCGGCAAACGCGTCAGATCCCGCTGCCGCGGCAAGGAGCGAGATCGTGCCGGATCGCCGCAGACGAGGCTGGCGCGCAGCACAGGCGGCAAACTTCCCTGGCACCCGGCAGGAGAAATAACTCCGATCAGCCAGTGCTTTTGCAAAGCGTGTTCCGGGCGCATGCTGGCCGCCGCAGAGGGCAGACCACGTTTCCAGGCTGGTCGGGCCCAAAGGCGTTACCGCTCCGATGCCCTGGATAAAAAAACTCATACTTGCTTCAGGATCAGCGTGGCGTTCGTCCCGCCGAATCCGATCGAATTCGAGAGTGCATAGTTCACGCGGCCGGCTCTGGACTGATTGGCCACCACTTCAAACTTCCACGCTGGATCCGGCTTCACGAAGTTGATATTGGGCGGGAGAAATTGGTCGCGCAAGGCCAGCACGCAGAACGCCGCTTCGAGCGCGCCGGCAGCTCCCAGGGCATGACCCATCATCGATTTGGTCGAGCTGGTTGGGACATTTCCGCAAAGTTCGGAGATCGCAGCACCTTCCGTTGCGTCATTGAAAATTGTCGCGGTCCCATGCGCATTGACATAATCGATTGCCTCCGCCGGGATGGCTCCAGATTCAAGAGCTCTTTGCATGGCAAGCTTCGGGCCAATGCCCGATGGATTAGGTTGTGTCAGATGATAGGTATCGGTGGAGACTCCGTAGCCGGCAATTTCCGCGAGAGCCACCGCGCCTCGATTGGTGGCACTTCTTTCCGACTCCAGAATCAGAAACGCAGCTCCCTCGCCCAGGACCAGTCCCGTCCGATTGAAGTCAAAGGGCCGGATTTTCTCGGCCGTAGCGGCCTGGAGAGAATCGAAGCCGACAAAAACAAGCTCGCACAGCGGCTCGTAACCGCCGCACACCAAACAGCTACGCAGCCCGTGCCTTACAAGCTCGAATCCGTGCCCGATCGCATTAGCACCCGACGAACAGGCATTGGTAACAATCTGGGTGGGAATTCGCAATCCGTTTAACTCGAGCGCATCCTGAACAGGTTTTTGCGGCGTGTAATTGCCCACCAGCCGGGCAAAGCCCTTCCGGGATTTACTGGCAAGCAAACACCGGTAAAAAAGCTCTCCGTAACTCATCCCCCCGGCCGTGGTGCCGACGATCATCAGTTCGGGCTCAGCCCCGCTGGCGGTTTCCCGGGCTTCCCGCAGGGCCAGCGCAGCCATCCGGGCACCTCGGTGCAAACGGGCGGAAACTCGCCCCGGCGGAAATGCATGCTCCAGCCAGACATCGGGAATCTGCCCCGCCGTCTTGCACCGTGTCTTCGTCACATCGAACATTTCAACCGCGGCCACGGCGTCTTTCCCTGCCAGCAACGCTCGCAGATTCGCCCTCGTATCCGGGCCCAGGGGTGAAATCACCCCAAGTCCTGTCACAAGAACGCGGTTCACTCTGGCAGTGTCCTGCATGCATCACATACTTTGCCGCACCGGTGCCAAGGTCAATGAGAAGAGAGACGAAACACGGCAGGCAAAGCGTCGTCGCTTTGCACGCTTCCGAGGTAAGGCGGGAGGCCTTACTTACGACGCCGCGCGGGCCACCTTTCCGTAAGAGAAGACGAACACGAGGACGATTCGATATTCCGTATCCTCTCTTGCGCCGTCGTGCTTCAGGACTAACCTGCCTCTATGGGTTCCCCCATAAATGATACGGAACCACCTGACTACTCGGCGAAACGCTTTCGCCGAATGATGTCTCACGCCTGGAAATTGAAATGCCCGGTGTGCGGTGAACGACCCATGTTCGTCCCGTGGTCTCAGGTGCGATCCTTGCGGGATTGGTTTATGCCGCTTGACGGTTGTCCGCGCTGTGGCTATCCGTTTGAGCGCGAACCCGGGTATTTCCTGCTTTCCATCTTTGCAATTAACTACGGCGTGGGAGCATTACTCGGCGTGACAATTTATCTGGTGCTGGATTTCTGTTTGCATCTGCCGATTTGGCTCGTCCTCACCCTGACGATCATTCCTATGCCAATATTCAACGTTTTGTTTGCTCGCCATGCGAAGGCGCTCTTTCTTGCCTTCGACCTTTTTTGTGATCCGCACCGCGGTGAAGATGATGGCGGGGATCGGCCGGCGGAATCAACTGCACCGCCCCCGAAAACTCCTGATTGGGAGCCGATCAGCAAATCTTGAAACCCGGTTCTCCTCTCTCCCTTCTCTTGTCAACCCGGCGAATCGATGCGATATGCCCGCATGGAGTGGTTGATCCATTCAGCAGTGTTGGCGCTTCTCGTGGTGACTCCCTGGAAAATCGTCGGGTGGATGGGAAGCGTCGTGTTCTCAATCCGCTTCTTCCTCCAGTGGATCGCTTCGGAGCGGGCTAAAAAAAGCATTATTCCCATCGGCTTTTGGGAATGCAGCCTCCTCGGCAGCCTGTTAGCGCTGAGTTATTTTGCCATTTATCGGAGAGATTCAGTCGGCGTCATCATGACATTGATGCCGCTCCCACTTTACGTCCGAAACCTTTACCTGAAATGGAGAGAGGTTTTGTTAGACAAGAGGACTGCAAATGCGGCTGCGCATGCCGATCCGCAGATCGCGGCCAGATAACCGCCTGTATGATTTACTTCGACAACAACGCGACAACGCAAATCGATCCAGAAGTGTTGCAACAGATGTTGCCGTACTTGCAAAATCAGTACGGGAATCCTTCCAGCGCCTATTCTTTCGGCAAACATGCCGCAAACGCAGTTCAAACGGCACGCGAACAGGTCGCGTCCCTCTTGCGATGTGAGCCCTCAGAAATCATCTTCACAAGCTGCGGCACTGAATCGGATAACAGCGCTATACAATCCGCCTTATTGATTAACCCTGACCGCAAGCACCTGGTGACCAGCAAAGTGGAGCATAGTGCGATTATTAAACACGCCGAAGCGTTGGCCAGGAGGGGATACGAGGTCACTTGGCTGGATGTTGATTCAGATGGCTTGATCAGTCTCGACGATCTCGAACGAGCAATTCGAGATGATACCGCAATCGTCTCCCTCATGTGGGCTAACAACGAAACCGGCACCCTATTTCCAATTGAAGAAGCTGCTGAAATTTGCCGTTCCAAGGGAACTCCCTTCCACACAGACGCCGTTCAAGCGGTCGGAAAAATTGAGATTGATCTCCGGCAGCTTCCGGTCACCTTCCTTTCCCTTTCCGGTCATAAGTTGCACGCGCCGAAGGGCATCGCAGCGTTGTACGTCAATCGCAAAATAAGATTCATCCCCTACCTGATCGGCGGCGGGCAGGAGAATAAAAGGCGGGGTGGAACTGAAAATACCGCTTCGATTGTGGCTCTCGGAAAAGCAGCTGAACTGGCCGCCTCCGCTCTGGCAGAAGAAAACAGTCGTGTCAGAGCGTTGCGGGATCGGTTCGAAGAAGGCCTCTTGGAGGCGGTTCCGTCCGTTCAGAGGAACGGTCATAGGGCGCATCGCCTTCCCAACACCTCTAACCTGGCAATTGAAGGGATAGATTCGGAAGGAATGCTGATGCTTCTAGACCAAAGAGGTATCTGTTGCTCGGCAGGATCGGCGTGCACCGCGGGCTCTTTGGAACCATCGCACGTGCTAAAGGCAATGGGGTACTCGAATGAACGCGCGCGGGGCAGCTTGCGATTTTCCTTTAGCCGATTCAATTCAGAAACAGAAGTAGCCCGGGCCTTGCAGATCATTCCTAATGCCGTTGAAAAACTTCGGTCAATGAACCGCGGGTTTCTTGCCGCCTGAATTCGAGTCTCTTCCTCTGATCTGTGAAATCTGCGGTTAAAAATTTGCCTCGGCAGCCCCGATCGACAGTGTATCACCGTCGGAACCATCATATCGGAGCTCAAGGACGACCAGTTTTTTGCCCGTTGAGGCGAGTTCGCATTCCGCTTGCCGCCGGCGCGCAACTTCGGACTTCAGACCCGACGGTTCAGTATGGTAAATCCACACTTGATCAGCCTGAATCAGGTGTTGTCCAGGGGTCAGGTTCGGCACTTGAAGAGGTCTTTCCCCATCTACATTGCTCAGGACGCCGATCGGCCGGCCATCAATCCAGATGATCATCTGTGCGGCGTTGTTGTAGGGATCGTTTAGCCGAAGCCTCAACGTTGTTTCCTCCGCTCTCTTGATCTCTTCATCCTTGGCATAGGCGACAAGCGGCAAGGGCCATTCTTTCTCCGCTATTCCGGCGGCTCGAGCCACTCGCAGAGCTCGATCAAAACCGGTCCCATAAGCGGGGTCAAACAGGGTGCCTTCATCCACAAAATAGGCAATAACCGCCCGCAAAGTGCCCCGTTCTGCCGGCACCATTGAAAGCTGTTTCGCCGCCCACTCGTCGGCCACCGCTTCTTCCCTTGAACGCATCGCCAGGTGACCATACTCGTGGACCAGGAAAAACCGCGCCGCCCCTGGGCGCCGAGCGTCGATTTCTCGTTCCCGCTCAGGACAGAGAAAAATCGCGCCATATGGATAGAATAAGGTCGCCTGAAGACTCACTCCGACGCCGTGCCGTGTCATATGGCAATCCGCACGGACCGGCACGTTGCGAAGAGTACCGTGCGGAACCCATTGAGCGCTGCCACGCTGTGTGGCGTAAAGCGCCGCCACGAAGAAAAAGCAGGTGCCTATGCAGCCGGTTTTCCTGGGAAACCTGGCGGTGAGAATCCAGCTGACATTGTCCAAGCCGAGCATGGTGTTGCGAAGCATCCTCGCTTTGCTCCTTGCGGTCAACGTTCACCGTTCACTTTTCGGCGTTCACCAAGGCGCCGGTGCAGTCTGTATGCGTTTAGCCTCACTGGGGCGCATGGCGGACTGAAGGTCCGCATGCGCCCTTCCTGTCAGCAGCTTCTCGGCAGTCTCTCCTTTGCATTTACTTCACCGCCCCGGCGGTGATTCCACGAATGAGCTGACGCGAGAACACCAGGTAGAGAATCACTGGCGGAAAAATGGCCAGCGTCAAGGCAGCCAGCACCGCGTTATAATCGTTGACAAACTCACCCAGAAAAGCCTGAGCTCCTAACACCAGCGTTTTAGTCGATTCTCCGGGCGCTAGAATAAGGGGAAACCAGAGGTCGTTCCAAATCGGGATCATTGAAATGGCAAGCACTGAACCGAGCGCCGGCCGCACCAAGGGGAGAATAAGCCAATAAATACGATATTCGCTGGCGCCGTCAATCCGGGCGGCGTCGGTGAGATCCTTTGGCAACTGCCGCATGAAAACAGTCAGCACAAACACCGCCAGAGGAATGCCTTGGGCGGTGTAAACAAGAATCAAAGACCAAAGAGTATTCACCAGATGAAGATCCACCATCAGGCGCAAAAGACCGACCGTGCCGAGTCGGATCGGTACCATGATGCCAATCGCGAGATAAAGTCCGGTTAACGAATCGAGCCTGAATTTGTATTCGGCCAAAGCGAACGCTGCCATGGAGCTGACAAACAGGATCAAGACTAACGAGCCCGCGGTGACCAGGAAGCTATTGAGGAAGAACAGGTCGAAGCGAGCAGTCGCATAAAGCGTCTGGTACCCGTCGAGAGTAAAGGTGGAGGCGGTCGGTAACGCGAACGGCGCCGCAAAGATGGTCAACCTGTCTTTAAACGAATTCAGGATGATCAACACGACAGGGAACAACGCCAGCACCGAATAAGCCGAAAGCGCTCCGTGGGCCGCGATAACCTGGAAGGATCTAAAAATGGATTTTCCCATCTCTCACTAGCCCGAAAATATCATGAGCCGAAACACTGGCTAGTACTAGTATCGAATCTCCTGCAAGCGGCGCTGCCAGCCAAACAGGTAAACTAGCACCCCGACAAGGATAATCACTAGCATTATCCCGGCGATGGTAGATCCCATGTAAGGATCCGCCGGCTGCAGCTGGTATCCAAAAAAGGTCCGAAAAAAGAAGGTTCCGAGAATATCGGAAGCAAAGTTTGGTCCTGCCAAGGCGCCTTGGGTAGCATAGATGAGTTCAAAAGCGTTGAAGTTGCCCACAAACGTCAGCACCGAAACGATGCCTACCGTCGGCAGTATCAATGGGAATTGGATGCGCCAGAAGATCCTCCAGGGATCTGCTCCGTCTACTCTGGCCGCTTCGATGAGTTCTTCTGGAATGCGGATCAGAGCTGCCAGGAAAAGCATCATCGGGATCCCCACATTCTGCCAGACGGAGATCAGCGAAAGGGTGCCGAGAGCCGTTGATTCCAGACCGAGCCAGGGGCTATCCAGGGTCACCAGACCGATTGATTGTAAGATGCTGCGAGAGATACCCCAGGCCGGGTTCAAGATCAATTTCCAGACAAACCCGATGATCACCACCGACAGGATGGTAGGCGTGAAAATGATCGTTCGGTAGATCCAGGTTCCTCGAATCCGAAGTCACAGCAAAACCGCCAGAAGTAGGCCGGACCGGATTCTGGA